>JACMPF010000174.1 GCA_014377665.1 Pedobacter sp.
ACACCCCAACCACATGTATCAGTCTTGTAAATGATCAGGCCGATGCAAAGGGCAGATGCCAGAACGATGTAAATTAAAGGAAGGACAGGATACCCAAAAGCCCTATATGGCCTCTCAGCATTTGGCATTTTTCTTCTTAAGATGAAAATTCCGTAAATAGTAAGGATATAGAAAATCAATACAATAATTACTACAAAATCCAGCAAGGCACCATATTGGCCTGTTAAACATAAGGCGGAGGCCCAGATTCCCTGAATCCACAATGCCCAGGCTGGCACATTTGCAGAATTAAGGATGGCTGCTTTCTTAAAAAATAATCCATCTTTGGCCATTGTATAGTAAACTCGTGCTCCAGCCATGATTAGCCCGTTGTTGCAGGCAAATGTGGAAATCATGATCATTACTGCGATGATTATTGTCCCAGCTTGTCCGAATATATATTGAGCCGCAACTACAGCCACTCTATCTGATTTTGCAGTGGCAATCACCTCTAAAGGAAGCACAGCGACGTACATTAAATTTGCAAGTATATAAATAATGGATACGATAAATGTGCCCAGAAATAAACTTAATCCAACATTTCGTTGAGGATTTTTGATCTCACCGGCTATAAATGTTACACCGTTCCATGCATCGCTGGAGAAAAGCGAACCGACCATTGCGGCCGATATCCCCGAAAGAAGAAGAGATCCGTTAATGTTAGTCCAACTCATTGTCTCAAGACTGAATGATCTCGATTCCCATGCATTTGCCCAGTTGGCATTCCAGACCTCAGCTTTAGCAGCAAGTGTAAAGCCAAAGATGATCAAACCAAACAGGGAAAGGATTTTAATTATGGTGAGAATAGTTTGAAGCATTTTACTATCCTTTACACCCTTACTATTAACATAGGTTAGGAAGATTATGGTAATGATAGAGACGATCTGCGCCGCATTTAGTTGAAACTTACCCAGCTCAAATAAGATATTTTCATTACTTAGAGGTTCATAAAGATAGGCTGCAAATTTAGAAAATGCCACCCCTACCGCCGCAATTGTCCCAGTTTGGATCACAGCAAAAAGGCTCCAGCCATATAGAAAGGCAATGAGTTTATTATAGGATTCTTTAAGATAAACGTATTGACCGCCAGCTTTTGGGAACATCGCACTTAGCTCACCATAGCTAACAGCAGCAATCATAGTAATTAAAGCAGTAACTATCCAAATTGCTATCAGCCACCCTGCCGAGCCGACCTGTCTGGCGATATCCGCACTTACGATGAATATCCCTGATCCGATCATCGATCCCACAACGAGCATAGTGCCGTCAAGAAGCCCAAGCTCGCGCTTAAAAGATCCATCTTGAGTATCTTTTTTCATAATTATCATTTAGTTAGGTTGGTATGCGAATATATTTAAAATTTATAATTATCAGGAATACATATGTTTTACTCGGTATTAATCGAATATCTCGATAAAAGATTTGGTTATATCAGAAACACCTTTATTTTTGTATACCTGCCTATTCTTTTATTAATTGAGTTAACTCGATCACTGTACGAAAAGAAAGCAGCAATTAACCAAATATATCTTAGAACTAACCTAATCTAAACAGCACTACACTATGGAGTTTTTACAAACCAATTTAATTTATTTTATACCCGTACTCGGCCTAATTGGAATCCTTGTAATGGCGGTTAAAAGCGCCTGGGTAAACAAACAAAATGCCGGCGATAAAAATATGCAGGAGCTTGCAGGTTATATTGCCGATGGAGCCATGGCTTTTCTAAAAGCTGAATGGCGGGTCTTAAGCATCTTCGTTTTATTCGCTGGAGCTTTGTTAGCTTATTCAGGGACACTTACTGAAATTCATGGGCGACCGATTCACTCCAGCTGGATTATATCAATTTCCTTTGTTATTGGAGCTATTTTATCTGCCACAGCAGGCTATATTGGTATGCGTTCTGCTACAAAAGCAAATGTAAGAACAACTCAGGCTGCTAGAACCAGTCTAAAGCAGGCATTAAAAGTGTCCTTTACCGGAGGAACGGTTATGGGACTTGGAGTTGCCGGCTTGGCAATTCTAGGACTTGGCGGTCTGTTTATCATATTTCTTCATCACTTCCAGGTGATTGGGGTAGATGGTGTTAACACTTTAAATATGAAAACGGCAATTGAGGTATTAACAGGTTTTTCCCTTGGAGCAGAGTCAATAGCGCTTTTTGCTCGTGTTGGTGGAGGTATTTATACTAAAGCTGCCGATGTAGGTGCCGATCTTGTTGGTAAAGTTGAAGCTGGAATACCTGAAGATGATGTTCGCAACCCTGCAACAATCGCCGACAATGTTGGGGATAATGTGGGCGATGTTGCAGGTATGGGAGCAGATCTTTTTGGCTCTTATGTAGCAACTATATTAGCAACAATGGTTCTTGGACAAGAAATTACGGTGACGGATAAATTTGGCGGAATGTCGCCTATCTTGTTACCAATGGTGATCTGTGGGTTGGGAATCCTATTTTCTATAGTCGGAACCTGGTTTGTTACGATCAAAGATGAAAATTCAAATGTCCAAAATGCACTTAATCTTGGCAACTGGTCGTCGATCTTAATTACTGCGGTGGCTTCCTACTTTATTGTAATGTGGATGCTTCCTTCTACACTAAATTTAAGAGGCTATGAATTCTCAAATATCAACGTATTCTATGCAATATTAGTTGGTCTTGTTGTTGGAACCATAATGAGTATTGTTACGGAGTATTATACTGCAATGGGTAAGGCTCCTGTCAATTCAATTATACAACAATCGTCAACAGGACATGCTACTAATATCATCGCGGGCTTAGCAGTTGGAATGAAATCAACTGTTATACCCATTTTAGTATTAGCAGGTGGAATAATGTCATCTTATTATTTCGCTGGCCTATACGGGGTTGCAATTGCAGCTGCGGGGATGATGGCTACCACTGCAATGCAACTAGCTATAGATGCTTTTGGCCCAATTGCTGATAATGCTGGTGGTATTGCGGAAATGAGTCAACTGCCTCCCGAAGTTCGTGAACGTACGGATAACCTAGATGCTGTTGGAAATACCACAGCTGCTACTGGTAAAGGCTTTGCAATCGCATCGGCGGCTTTGACATCGCTTGCACTTTTTGCAGCATTCGTTGGTATTGCAGGCATCTCTGCCATAGATATTTATAAAGCTCCCGTGCTTGCGGGACTTTTTGTTGGGGGTATGATCCCTTTTGTATTCTCGGCGCTATGCATTCAGGCCGTTGGTAAGGCAGCAATGGATATGGTTCAGGAAGTGCGTAGGCAGTTCCGCGAGATTCCTGGAATTATGGAATATAAAGCGAAGCCTGAGTACGAAAAATGTGTAGCCATCTCCACTAAAGCATCACTTCGCGAAATGATGCTTCCAGGAGCAATTGCGCTGATCACCCCTATCATAGTAGGATTTATATTTGGTCCGGAAGTGCTGGGCGGTCTATTAGCAGGTGTCACCGTAACGGGCGTATTAATGGGAATCTTCCAGAGTAATGCTGGGGGCGCTTGGGATAACGCTAAGAAGTCTTTTGAAAAAGGTGTAGAAATTAATGGAGAAATGCACTACAAAAAATCTGAACCTCATAAAGCCTCTGTGACAGGAGATACAGTAGGCGATCCTTTTAAAGATACATCAGGTCCTTCTATGAACATTTTAATTAAGTTGATGTCCATCGTTTCATTAGTTATTGCACCTTATATCGCAATTATTGGTGTGCCAAATGTTTCAGAAAGTGCTCCGGAGAAAAAAACAACCGCCATAACGAAAGAATCTTTCAGATATATCGTAAAAACAGTTGACGCTAATGGTATTACTAAGATTGACACACTAGATAACGTAAAGTGACACCACAAAAGTTAGTTATTAATTCTGAATACTCAGAATTTTTACTCATAAAAGGCGTTTTAACCGGGATCTCTTTTAATTTCACACATATTTTCTTTAGGTTTGAG
>JACMPF010000175.1 GCA_014377665.1 Pedobacter sp.
GGTGAGATGCTTACTGCAACAGCAATGCAGCATTTTGAAGCCGATATAGCGAAGGCAGTGATCTTGGCTATGTTCGTTCCACTAATTATTTCAAGTGGAGGAAACAGTGGCTCTCAGGCTTCTACCCTTATCATTCAGGCGATGGCTCTTGGCGAGATTACTGTAGGAGATTGGTGGCGTGTGATGCGGAGGGAGCTTATTTCAGGGCTGATGCTTGGGATCGTGCTCGGAACTATTGGTTTTCTAAGGATTCTGGCTTGGACATCATTTACCGATATGTACGGACCTCACTGGGCTTTGATAGGTTTGACGGTGGGAGTTTCGTTAGTTGGTGTGGTACTTTGGGGCTCGCTGGCCGGATCTATGCTTCCATTACTTCTTAAAAAATTAGGAGCCGATCCTGCTACGTCATCGGCTCCATTTGTGGCAACCCTTGTTGATGTAACAGGGTTGATTATATATTTTTCAGTGGCAGTTATGTTTCTTACCGGGGTACTGCTTTAAAACAGTTATACGTTAAATCTGAAGTGCATAATATCACCATCTTCAACAACGTAGGTTTTACCTTCCACTCCAAGCTTACCAGCATCTTTACAAGCTGCCTCAGATCCTAATGCCACAAAGTCGTTGTATTTAATGACTTCTGCACGGATAAAGCCTTTCTCAAAATCAGTATGGATCACACCAGCAGCTTGAGGAGCAGTGAATCCCTTAGTAATTGTCCAGGCCCTAACTTCTTGCACACCGGCGGTAAAATAAGTATAAAGATCCAACAGGCGATAAGCAGCAACTATGAGCTTATTTACGCCTGATTCCGTCAACCCAAGGTCTCCAAGAAACTCCTGACGCTCTTCATAGCTGTCAAGTTCAGCAATTTCAGATTCGATCTTTGCAGAGATTACAAGAACTTCTGCATTTTCATTTTTAACAGCTTCTTTGACCCTGTCAACGTAAGCATTGCCATTGATCACAGAAGCTTCATCTACATTACACACATACATAACCGGCTTTTGAGTTAGCAGTCCCAAATCTTCAATGAAGTTGAAATCCTCAACATTTACAGCTGCAGATCTTGCTGACAAGCCACTTTCTAAATGAGTTTTTATTACACTAAGTATGTCGAAGGTTCTTTTGGCATCTTTATCTGTCTTTGCCATTTTTTCTACTTTCTGGATACGCTTTGTAACTGTATCTAAATCTTTTAGCTGTAGCTCAGTGTCTATGATTTCTTTATCACGGATAGGATCAACAGATCCATCCACGTGAATTACATTTCCATCATCAAAGCAACGCAAAACATGAATAACTGCATTAGTTGTCCTGATATTTCCTAAGAATTGGTTTCCTAATCCTTCTCCTTTAGAGGCACCTTTAACCAAACCGGCGATGTCAACGATCTCAATTGTATTTGGGACCACACGATTTGGTTTAACCAATTCTTCCAACTTAGTAAGTCTGTCGTCCGGTACGGTAATTACACCGATGTTAGGTTCTATAGTACAAAAAGGGAAGTTTGCGGCTTGTGCTTTTGCGTTAGATAAACAGTTAAATAAGGTGGATTTTCCAACATTCGGTAACCCAACTATACCACATTGTAATGCCATGTATGATTATTTTCTTGATTTGCCCGCAAAGGTATCAAATTTTTAAAAATAATCTTTATGTTTAGAAAACCTAAAACTTTAGGAATTAAGTCTACAATGGAAGAAATATACGAAAATACACCAGATCAAAATCAACAGCCGGGACCAGTTCTATTGACAATTACCGAAGATGTTAGAAGCTACATTTATGAAAGTGCTAAATGGACAAAGTTCCTGTCTGTACTAGGATTTGTATTCACGGGCCTCATGGTTATGCTATCGCTAAGTGTGGGAGCGATCATGTCGTCGATGAATAATTTGGTAGGTGCGCAAAATAATCCTTATGCTGCAATGGGAAGTGGGTTCTTAACGGTTCTTCTGCTTATTACCGCTGCAATCTATTTTTATCCAAGCTTTATTTTGTTTAAATTTAGCAATGCTGCTAAGCAAGCGGTTCTGTATGGCGATCAGGACAGCCTGAGTGCAGCTATGGGAAAGATGAAATCCTTTTTTAAGTTTTGGGGAATTCTAATGATAGTTGTCCTTGGTTTTTATGCTTTGGCAATAATTTCCGCCATTGTTGCAGGCGTAGGTGCAGCGAGCATGTCCTAGCGCTTGTACTGAAAAGTTTTTAGCTCTTTTTTCAATAAGCCTTCCAGGTAGGGGTTTAACAATCTGGCAATGCCCATGCCGATGGTACCGATAGGTGGCTGATAAGAAAGCACTACTTTTAGTTTCGTGCCCAACCCGTCCTGACTTTCCGCGAAAGTAACGCGACCAACATGAGGAATGAGCGAGCCGGGTGTAGCACTCCAGCCAATTAATCTGCCTGGCTCGTCTTTGATAATTTCTGCATTCCAGTTTACAGAAAAAAATTTCCCGAGTATATTAGATTTCCAATGTGAATTTTGTCCGTCAATGACCTCAATATTCAGCAAGTGCTTTAAGCTTCCTGGTAGATTTTCAAGGTTTCTCCAATAGGCGTAAACAAATGCAGGTGGACTATCGATTTCAAATTCACCTCTAATATTTATCGCCTTTGTTATGTGTGTATCTATTCCCATTTGCTCGTAAAACATACATCTCCCTGTAACTCCTCTGTAAGTTAAATAGGCGCCGTAGAGAAAGGGTGCTTTGAAAGGTCTTGTAATTCCTCTGCTCAACAGAACTCCACCAAGGAACACCGAGAATAAACGTTCAGATATTCCCAGATTCTGGTAATGTTCTTTTTCAATAGAGAAGTCTGCTGAACGAAGGTTTAGGTTATAATGTTTTATTTCCATGATGGGTTATGTTTATCGTGATGAATTCGTTTAATTTTAACAGTCTGCGCTGTTATAAGTTTCATGATTTGCTTAAATTGTTATACTTTGCTTTATCAATAATCAATTTCTTATGCTGAATAAGTTTTCTTCGTTTACCCTTTCTTTACTTCTGGTTGCTGGCAGTTTATACGCACAGAGACTACCTGAGCCCTTTGGAGCGATCCCTAATAAATACCAGCTGGATTGGCAGGATATGGAATACTACATGTTTATACATTTTGGCCCAAATACTTTTACGGATAAAGAATGGGGGCACGGAGATGAGGATCCGAAGGTATTCAATCCTAAAAAGCTAGATGCGAGACAATGGGCACGTACAGCGAAAGCTGCTGGCATGAAAGCAATTATCATCACCGCAAAACACCATGATGGATTTTGCCTTTTCCCGAGTAAGTTCAGCACACATACGGTAAGAGAAAGTGCTTGGAAAGATGGAAAGGGTGATGTTCTTAAGGAGCTATCTGCTGCCTGCAAAGAATACGGTTTGAAGTTTGGTGTATACTTATCTCCTTGGGACAGAAACCATCCCGATTACGGAACGCCTAAATACAACGATATTTTCGCTAATACGCTCAATGAAGTTCATACACAATATGGGCCGATCTTCGAACAATGGTTTGATGGTGCAAAAGGTGAGAATGAAAAGAAGCAGGACTACGATTTCCCTAAATTTTATGAGGTAGTAAGGAGAAATAACCCTCAGGCCGTCATCTTTAGTGATATCGGTCCTGATGCACGTTGGATGGGAAACGAGAATGGCGTTGCGGGTGAAACCAATTGGTCTACTTTAAATACCGATGGTTTTGGCGTTGGGGCTGATGCACCGCCTGCTAAGATTTTAAATTCTGGAAATAAAGATGGAAAGTATTGGATTCCAGCTGAGGTGGATGTTTCCATCAGACCAGGATGGTTCTACAGTGCGGCTACTGATGATAAATTGAAAACTTTAAAGCAACTTGAATCTATTTACAATACTTCGGTAGGTAGAAATAGTAATTTGCTGTTGAATGTACCTGTTAACAGGGATGGACTAATTCACCCCAATGATTCGACGAGATTAATGGAATTAAGGAGATTCCTCGATGCTACCTATAAAACCAATCTCGCTAAACGAAAGAAGATTGTAACATTTCCTGCAACGGAGGCGGCGGTGATATCAAACCTTACAGATGGAAATAAGAATACCGTTTGGACAATTGAGGGTGGAGTGAAGAATGTTGATTTAACAATTGACCTGGGGAAACCGACTTCATTTAACCGCATTGTTCTGCAAGAGTACCTTGAACTTGGTCAGCGCGTCAAAGAGTTTTATATTTTATATTGGGATGGCAAGAAATACAGAATCTTGGGAGATCACACCACGATTGGCCATAAGCGAATTCTTTCTTTCCCAACAATTACCAGCAGTAAAATCAAGATTGGATTTCCAGAGATACATGGAATAAATCCGGTGCTTTCTGAAATCGGAATTTACCGAGCACCAGATCTGTAGGCTAATGGTTATCAATAGCAACGTTACAATAGTTGATTATTTTATAAATAATTGAAAATTAATATGATCGGATAATAATTTGCTGTAACTTTGCGCAAATTTTATGAAGAAGATAATAGATTATAGGAAATTATTAGGTGTGCAGAAAGATGCCGAGTTAAAAGAATTAAAGACCATTTACAGGAATTTAATGAAAGATTGGCATCCAGATAAGTTTCAGGACAGCGAGGAAGCTAAGGTAGATGCCGAAGTTAAAAGTAAGGAAATAATCGAAGCTTATCACTTTTTAGTTAGTATCGCTCCGGAGACTCTTGCGCTTTCTAAAGAGGAGTATGATCAAACTACAGCCGTGTGTGGTATCGCAGATTATAATTGGGCTGGTCTTATACTGACCGTTCAATTTCTAGATGGCAGCGCATATGAGTACTTCGGGGTACCGAAACAAATTTATGTAAAACTAGTTAACGCAGATTCTCCCGGAAGATTTGCACGCAGACACATCTTTACATCTTTTCCTTATAGGAATATCGCTAAGCTAGCTACAGCCTAGGTAATATAGTTTCCTTCATGATCAACCCGAAAGAATTTTTGATCATGAAGGAAACCTCTTAAAACCTATAGCTTTCCAAAATGTTAAAGGGTTTTAGATGTCACGCCGAGGTAGGACTTAAACTCAGCAGCTTCAGCATATTCTTTGAAATTCTGAATGTCTTCACGGATCATCGTTTCAAAAACTCCATTGAATAGAGAAATAAGTCCTCTTCCTACGCTTCCTGCGGGAGGAAAGTAATCGATCTCTAGGTGAATCTCAGTTCCAATGCCGTTAAGAGCATCTCTAAACTCTACCTTTCCAGCATTTTCTATCATTGAATCTTCTAGTGATTGCCAGCCAATGTAGCTTCCCTCATCCTCTCTGGTGATCTCGGCATTCCAATCAAGTTCAATCAGATTACCTGGTGTGTTTGCTACCCAATGACTCTCAGTGCCACTGATTTCATAAACACTTTTCAAGTGCTTCATAAATTTAGGAAGGTTAGACAGCTCTCTCCAGAAGGAATAAACTTTATCCCTTGGAGCATTTACTGTAATGGCTTCGGTAATGTTAATCGCCTCCGGATCAGAGGTATCTTTGCCTAATTGTTTATAGATTGAACAAATACCTGTCGCGCCGCGGTATATTAGATAACCTCCGGCAGCCGCTCCCTGTAAAGCTAAAAATGGATGATCAATAACGTTTTTTAAACTTTTATATAACAAATAAGAACCTGCTACTACAGATAGGGCTCGTTCTCCTTGGTCTATGTTTTCTTTTCCAGTGGGCTTAATGCTAAGCTCTTTAAGCCCAGTCACTACTTTTGTTGTCAATTCGTTGCTCATGTTTTTCGGTATGTATGATAGGAACAATGGCGAAAACTTAAAGTTTAAACTTTCTTTAAATGGCTGGAAGATCCGTAAATCGTCGTAGCTTTTCACCTGTCATGTTTCAGTATTCTAGTTGTTTTATATCATAAAATACCCAAAAAGTGAACAGAAGTGGATTTGGTATTGCTATTGTTGTTATTTTTAATATTTTTAGGAAAAAAACACAAACATTAAATTTATTATGAAAAACGGTACAGTAAAATTTTTTAACAGTGAAAAAGGATTTGGGTTTATTAAAGAAGATAATGGTAGTGAAATTTTCGTCCATGTTTCTGGTTTAATCGACGAGATTCGTGAAAACGATGAAGTAGTTTACGAAGTTCAGGAAGGCAAAAAAGGCTTAAACGCTGTTAAAGTAAAGTTAGCTTAAGCGTTTCCTCTTAGTCATATAACCATACCCTCAAAGAGACCAAGCTATCAACTTAGCTTGGTCTCTTTTATTAAGCACCTGTCTTGCTAAATTCTAGTTTTAACAGTGCCTATGGGGATATTTAATTCTTCAGCGATCTCATGGTACTTATACCCTTCAAAATATTTAAGAAAAGGTGTAGAATACTCTGGTTGCAAACTTGAAATCGTTCTATTAATGTCTTCGAGCGTAAACTTGTTTTCGCCAAGATTAGTAGATGCGCTGGAGCTCAATTGCGCATACGAAAGGTCTTCTGCTGTGGCAATTATACTATTTCTTTTAGTTTTTCAACCCTTTGATTACTGCTGCAGTGACCATTAGTTGACCCACGTGTCTCATTGTGTGTTCCGCAGCATGAACTAAAAGTCCTATTACGGTTGATGGTAAGCCCGCTCTACCCACGCCTCTATATTGCGTTAAAGTATCACCGTCTATGGTCATTAGTTGTCCCATGGCCGTGTCAACCTGGCGATTAAAGCGTTCTACCAGATCAATAACCTGATATCCGTTGATCGAATCGCTACCCTCTTCGGCAAGTTGTTCAAACTGAAAGTTCGATAGCGGCTTGCCAATGGCATATGTAAAGACCCTATCCAATACTCCAGTTAGATGTTGCAAATGAAAGCCCACCGAGGCCATTCCTGCTGGGCGTACCCATAGTAGCTGCACCGGGTAACTGTCCATGTATTCATTAATCTCTTCGCGTGCCTGTAGTAATGCATGAGCAACAGGTTGAAGCATTGGAATAATGTTAGGCAGAGGACCTCTTTGCCAAACTTCTAATTTTTGAGCCATGTTCGTTTACTTGATAGCACAAATATGAGTATAAATGAATCTGCGGCCAATTTTTTTAACTCCAATACTCAGTAAGGCTGGTAATATTTACGTCAGAAAAAATCGCTTAAGGCCCGAACATCAAACAGCTTGTTATATTTGCTAACGGTGTTAACCAATTATAAAATTATGGGAATTTCAGAGCGGAAGATCAGACAGAAGGAGGAATTTAGAGCAAGTATTTTAGAGGCAGCATGGCTTCAGGTATTGGCAGAGGGATGGCAGTCGCTTTCCATTCGTAAAATTGCAGATGCGATAGAATATA
>JACMPF010000176.1 GCA_014377665.1 Pedobacter sp.
AAATAGGGGTTATCTAATCTGTTCATCGTTATTTTCCTTTGTGATACCTTTTCTTCAGATAGGAAGCTTTAACGGATTAGTTTATGGAAACACTGCCATGGATCTGGTTTACATTAATCCAAATTTGGGTAAAATGCAAAACAATGGCCTTTCCTTAGCGGCTTCAGGAAACATAATGGTAGCGGTTTACCTATTAATTGCCGCCTTGTTTATCATCAAACTGTTTATTAGCTTTTACAAAATTATATCATTAGCAATAAGATCGAGACGGGAAAAACTGGAAGGAATTATTTACATAGAACTATCAAGCTCTGCAACTGCCTTTTCTTTCTTTAACCTGCTATTTATTAATCCCTCGAGTACAGAGAAACCCACAATCCTAAAGCATGAAATGGTGCATATACGACAGGGGCACAGTCTGGACATTCTTTTTTTTGAACTCTTGAAAATCTTTAATTGGTTTAATCCAATAGTATGGTTGATTCAAAAAGACATCAAGCTGTTGCATGAATACATAGCAGATGCCGTTACGACCAATTCAGATGTACAGAAACATGAATATGCTATGTTTTTGATACAAAATTCTTTTGGAGTAACCCCAAATTACCTTACCAATCAAATATTCAATCAATCAATATTAAAAAGGAGAATCAACATGTTAAACAAAAAAAGATCTGCCGGTGCGGCAAGGCTCAAAATCCTGCTCACCGTACCCGTTGTTGGAGGTATGCTCTTCGCATCAACCCTGGCGTTTAGTAAAGACTATGAAATGATCGACCTGTATCCGGAGAAATACAGTGTGGATAATTCGCAGGTTGCAACCATTAAGCCCATTCAGGAGCCCTTAGCAAAGAAGAAACGATTTAAATTGAGTCACAAGATCAGTGAGAAAACAAAAACCTTTAGCAGCTATGACAATAGACTTGTGGTCATCAATGGGAATAGTTCGCAATCTGGTGTTATCATGGAAGTTGAGGGTTACGACAAATTGGTAGAGTTGAATGCAAAAGAAGCGACAGCAAAATACGGTTCTGGAGCAGCTTCTGGTGCGTTAGTTTTTACCGGAAAGAATACAAAAATACTAAGTGTACGAGATGATATCAGATTTCCACCGCCAATTGTGGTAAAAGACGATAGGATTCCAACACCCCAAAAACCAGGAAATAAATCTAGATACAGAACCGTCGATGCCAATGGTGAAAAAATCAAGTTTCCACCCCCTATTATAGTTAAAGACAGGCCGATCCCACCACCCCCACCGCCAATAAAGCCCCTAAAGCCAGAACCTGCTACCAAGAATGAACAAACAAAACTTGAAGGAACAGGGCAGTTTGGCTCCTAAAGAAATTAATACTATTGAGGAATGTAAACCACGTATTTGGTTTCAAAAAACTCTTCTTTAAAATAAGCTGAAAGCGGATACAGTTCCGCTTTTAGCTTTGATTCCGCAATTTCCTCGGTCAAATCTCCACCTTTTAAATAAAGAATACCATTCGCTATCGCATTCTTAGAATCTTTATTGAACTTTCCCTGTACCCATGGATAAAAATCGATCAGTTTCGTAACAGCCCTGGAAACAACAAAATCAAATTTATCATTGATTTGTTCAGCGCGTAAATGGCTTGCTTTTACATTTTCAAGCTCAAGTGCCTCCGCAATTTCAACCACAACTTTTATCTTTTTTCCAATAGAGTCTACCAGATGAAACTGCGTTTCAGGAAACAAAATTGCTAACGGAATACCAGGAAACCCACCACCTGTTCCAACATCAAGCACCTTTTCCCCAGGCTTAAAACTGCAGAATTTTGCAATTCCAAGAGAGTGCAGAATGTGACGTTCATACAATTCGTCGATGTCCTTGCGAGAAATAACGTTGATCTGCGCATTCCAAAAACTATACAATTCATATAGCTTATCAAACTTTTCAATCTGATCTTCCGTTAAACCAGGAAAGTATTTTTGAATCAATGTCGACTTTATTTCCACTGTATTTTTTTGACAAATATAGAGACTATGGCGTTAAACACCAGAAAAATGAATAGTAGAATATCAAGAAGAGGGAACCACCAGCGCAATCCAGGGTAGTTTAACCTTTTCAACAACCGAGGGTAAACGAAACTTCTTACAATAATGCTGAGAGCAAATACACCCAAAGCGATAAACATCGCGGGTTTAAAAAACATTAGGGAGATCAACAACGCGTAAAATAGAAACTGCATGATAATCTGAAAAGAAAGAATAAACTTGTGTTTGCCTTTATATAGTTTACCAGCTCCAAAGTGGCGTTTTTTTTGTCTCATATAGGCGCCAAATGTTGAATTTGGGTTGCTCCATACATGCGCATCAGGATCGATTTGTATTGCCGTATTAAACTTGGTGGCGTGCGCATTCACGAATAAATCGTCGTCCCCCGAAGGAATGTGCATGTGGGCAGCAAAGCCTTTGTTTTTAAAGAACAGTGATTTTTTATAGGCCATGTTTCTGCCAACACCCATATAAGGCATACCCTTCAATGCAAATGAAAGGTAGTTCACAGCTGTGAAAAATGTTTCAAAGCGGATCAAGGCATTCAACAAACCCTTTCGCTTTAGATATGGTGAATATCCCAGCAAAATTTCAACATCATCATCTTCGGGTTGCTGCATGCCAAGTAGCCATTGCGAAGAGGCAGGTGCACAATCAGCATCTGTAAATACCAACCAATCGTGCTCCGCAGCTTTTATACCCATAGTTACAGCGAACTTTTTACCCGCTATAAACTTCTGCCCATCTATAATATTGACAACCTTAAGGTGCTTAAAGTCTTTTGCTAGCTCCTCCAACAACTCATCTGTTCCGTCCCATGAACGGTCGTTTACCACAATTACTTCGTAGTTTTGGTAGTTCTGCTTAAGCACTAGTGGTAAATATTCTTTAAGATTTACTGCTTCATTCCTCGCACAAATAATAACACTTAAAGGCTTTCTAGCTTCTAAAGGAATCTCCGAAATTTTGTAAATAGCAAGTTTCAAATGTACAAACAAACTGTAATACAGCTGTATAAGACAGCAAAAGGTTAATGCACTAAGAAGGCAGATCTCTGTTAAAGTTAATTCCAAATCGTCTGTTATAATTTGCAAATTTCTGATTTTTAATCTGTAATGAACTTGAATGTTGATAAAAAATTACACTCTTAAATAGCTGGTTTTTTGCTACTTTTGGCAGATTTTAATGCTACCAAGCCAATCACTGGTCTTGACATTAATACATAAGAAAACATAGATGAAATTTAGTTTAGCGGCAAAAGATATAAATTCAAAGGCCAGAGCAGGTACTGTCACCACAGACCACGGAGAGATACAAACACCGATTTTTATGCCCGTGGGGACTGCAGGGACTGTTAAAGCAGTGCACCAGCGCGAGTTGAAAAACGATATCGACGCAAAAATCATACTCGGCAACACTTATCATTTGTACCTCAGACCGGGACTAGACATCATTGAACAAGCTGGCGGATTGCATAAATTTATCGGCTGGGACCGCCCGATTCTAACCGATAGCGGTGGTTATCAGGTATATTCATTGAGTAAAGTTAGGAAGATCAAAGAAGAAGGAGTCACATTCCGCTCACACATTGACGGTTCCAAACACCTATTCACACCCGAATATGCAATGGACATTCAGCGTACTATTGGTGCTGATATCATCATGGCTTTTGATGAATGCACTCCCTACCCTTGCGATTATAGCTACGCCGCATCATCTATAAATATGACACACCGTTGGTTGAAACGCTGCTGTAATAGATTCGATTCTACCGACTCCAAGTATGGATTCAAACAAACCTTGTTCCCGATAGTCCAAGGTTCCGTTTACAAAGATTTAAGAGTTAAATCAGCAGAATTCATCGCATCTATGGGTCGGGAAGGTAATGCAATCGGTGGATTATCCGTAGGAGAACCTGCAGAAGACATGTATGCCATGACCGAAGTCGTTTGCGACATTCTACCCTACGAAAAGCCCAGATACCTGATGGGTGTTGGCACACCAATTAATCTGCTGGAAAACATTGCTTTAGGCATAGATATGTTCGATTGTGTGATGCCAACCAGGAATGCTAGAAATGGCATGTTGTTTACAAAGAATGGAATCATCAATATTGGTAATAAAAAATGGGAGAATGATTTCTCACCAATCGAAGTAGATAGTGACCTTTACGCCGATACCGCATACTCTAAAGCCTATTTAAGACATCTTACTCATTCCAAAGAAATGCTTGGTGCGCAAATTGCTACGTTACACAACCTCCACTTTTATATTTGGTTAGTGAAAGAGGCCCGCGAAAAGATCATCAGTGGTGAATTCTATGCATGGAAAAACAAAATGGTTAAGATTTTAGGAACTAAGTTATAAATGAACATATTCAACAACAGGATAAAGATCATTGATTGGTACATCATCAGTAAGTATCTGGGCACCTTTTTGTACACCCTTACCCTGTTTATTGTAATCATCATCATCTTTGATTTATCTGAAAAATTGGATGACTTCCTGAGCGCAAACCTTACATTTTGGCAAGTATTGACGCTCTACTATGCCGGTTCTATCCCGTTCTATGTTAATATGTTATCACCATTAATCAATTTCATCGCGGTTATTTTCTTTACGGCAAAGATGGCTGACCAGACGGAAATCGTGCCTATTCTTAGTGGAGGCGTAAGTTTTAACCGCTTTCTTCAACCCTACTTTATCTCGGCATTCATTATTTTCGCTTTTAACCTAGCCTCGAACTTATACATTCTACCATATACCAATCGCCTCAAAAACAGCTTTGAAAACACATATGTCAAGAAGAATGATCCCTCGTCCAAGAATAACATTCACATGAGATTAGATGAAAACACCTTCATTTACATGGATAACTTTGACAACAAGACTAAAATTGGCTCAAAGTTCAATTTGGATAAATTCAAAGGCGATGTCCTCGTAAAAAAACTGATAGCCGAACAAATTACTTACGATTCTCTCAAGCGCAAATGGACTTTACGCAATTACTCCACTCGGTATATCAACGGACTAAAAGAATCGCTTAAAAGCGGTGCATATGGAACAACAAAAGATACAGTGCTTGACATGCGGCCAGATGATTTCTCCGCCTATGATAATATTTTCGAGAATCTGAGTAATAAAGAGCTTGCCGATAAAATCAAAAAGGAAAAAATCAGGGGTACAGGTGTTTGGAACGACTTGCTTTTTGAACGCTATAAGCGCTGGCTAAGCCCGCTATCTGCGTTCGTACTCACACTTATAGGTGTGGCATTGTCTTCTCGCAAAGTTCGAGGCGGGGTAGGCCTACCCCTTGGAATAGGTATTCTTTTGAGTTTTGGATACATTGTATTAGGCCAGTTCGCGAAGATGTTTTCTCTAAAAGGGGGCATCTCACCACTGCTTTCCGTACTTGCACCCACTATTATTTTTGGTCTTTTAGGTTATTATCTACTTAGAAAGGCACCGAAATAAGCCACAACTATTATAATGTTTAACACGACGGCCAACAAAAACCTAATCATCCTTCATTTCACAGTATTTATTTGGGGATTCACCGGTATACTCGGCAATCTTATTTCTATCAGCGCAGTGCAGATGGTATGGTACCGGGTGATGATAGCAACCATCACTTTACTCATATACTTCATGTTGACCAGAACCAGCTTAAAAGTATCTAGAAAGCAGTTCATTCAGTTTTTATTTACAGGTAGCATTGTGGCAGTTCATTGGATTCTGTTCTTTCATGCCATCAAAGTAAGCACTGTTTCTGTAACCCTGGTATGCCTGTCGTCCTTTACGCTGTTCACTGCAATTCTTGAACCGCTCATCAAAAAGCAGTCAATTCATATTCCTGATGTCGT
>JACMPF010000177.1 GCA_014377665.1 Pedobacter sp.
GATACTTTTTGAGTATTTCGGAGTGCTCAAATACCTTTGACACCTTACGGGCCATTTGTTTCTCTAGGGAACAGGATGTTAGGAGTAAAGAACAGACACCGAATACGGCTACACCGCCGAAAATATTTTTTACCATAAAAACTATTTATACTGGTCACTAATTTATTAAATTAGTTCAATGAAACCGCTTCAGGGCATAAGGAAGTTACAGTTTATTACGAGTTTAAGCACCATTTTAGCGATTTTTATTGCGTCAAGTCCTGCTTGGGGTCAAGAGTTTCTTTTCAAAGGTTCCAGAAAGAAAAACCGCTTAAGCTTCACGTTAGTCAAAAACCTAATTGTCGTTCCAATCTACCTAAACAATACCGGGCCTTTTAATTTTATATTAGACACTGGGGTTTCTCTACTGATTGTAACTGATGCTTCAATCACAGATTCATTAGGGCTTAAATATTTAAGGCCTGCAAAAATCATTGGTTTAGGGAAAGGACCGGATATTGATGCGCTGATCACCACTGAAATGTCGGTAGCTATTGGTAAGGCTAAAATTCAGCATATTCCAGCAGCAATTCTCAAAAAAGACTTTCTCGGCCTCTCGAATTATCTAGGGATTAAAATTCATGGCCTTCTGGGGTATTATTTTTTCAATAGCTTTATTGTAAGTATCAATTATCCGTCTCAAGTATTGCGATTTAGTTTGCCTGATCCTAAGATGAAGTTTAAGGGTGAGCAAATTCCCTTTAAACTTATATCTAACAAACCCTACATTAATGTGAGATTAGAGGTTACGGGGTCAGGGGTAAATGACACACAAGTTTTGGTTGACAATGGTGCAGGACATGCAATTTCTCTAGAACGTTGGAAAGGCAAGGCATTTCCGCTCCCGAAGAAGGTAATTGATGCGAATTTAGGGAATGGTTTAAGTGGTTCAATAAGCGGTAAAATTGGACGGTTAACTACGCTAGCCATAGGAAGTTTTACATTTAGAGAAGCAATTGCCTCGTTTCCTATGTACGATGACGTAGCAGCGAAAGCATTACTTCTAAACCGAAACGGGAACTTGGGGGCAGATCTTTTAAGCAGGTTTAACACGACTTTTGATTACAAAAATGGCAATTTGTATCTATCCAAAAACGTTAATTTTAAACGCCCTTTCGATCATGACATGTCAGGACTGGAGATATATGTCAAAGAGGCTAACAATAAGCGGTTTTTTGTGGCACGAATAGAACCAAAATCTCCTGGGGAAGAGTCTGGCGTAGAAGAGAATGATGAAATATTAGCAATTAACTTTTCTTCTACTGAACGAATGGACCTGAATGAAATAACAAGAATGTTCAGGTCTGGAGATGGTAAAAGCATGCTACTTACATTGAATAGAAAGGGTGAGCTGCTATTCAAATACATGAGATTGAAACGCCGCATATAAATATTTAGTTTTATCTTTCGGGTATGTTTCGAAACACCCTTTTGTTACTGATGTTTCTTGGAGTCTTTCAGCACGGGTATGCTCAGGACCTTGACTCGATCACATTTGTAAAAACTAAGTGGACAAAAAAAGCTATAAAAGCAAATTCCAAGCTAATCACTCATCATTTTAATGATCAGAACCTTTTTGGATCTAACCAAAACATCAGCTATATTGAAGTTAAGAATAAAAAAAGATCCGCTGTATTCGTAATTGGGCAGGAACTAAAGATCCTTAAGCCAACAAGCGCATTCGGGCTGGAAAGTAACGCTGTAGCTGCGATTAATGGAACCTTCTTTGATGTGAAAAATGGCGGTTCGGTTGATCTCATTAAAGTAGATGGGTCAGTTGTCACACAAAATAGACTGGGACAGGGAGGAAATCGATCTGCGCATCAACAAGCTGCTATTTTAATTACAGATGGTAAATTAAACATCAAAAAATGGGATGGTTCCACAGATTGGGAAGTCAAAGAAAGGGCGGATAATATGATGGTTACCGGGCCGTTAATGTCCATAAATAATATGGAAACTTTCTTAGATTCAGGTTCGTTTAGTGTAACCCGGCATCCTAGAACGGCAGTTGGATTAAAGCCTGGGGGAAGAGTCATTTTACTCACTGTTGATGGAAGAAATGACAATTCGTCCGGAATGAGCTTGTTTGAGCTCCGGAAGATAATGAGATGGCTGGGATGTACATCGTCTATAAACCTTGACGGTGGCGGCTCAACTACGCTTTGGGTAGCTGGAGAAGGGGAAAATGGGATAGTCAATTATCCTACCGATAATAAAAAGTGGGACCATACCGGTGAGCGAAATATAGCCAATACAATCCTTTTAAAGACCAAGCGCTAATAGGCGCAATACTAAAAATAGCATGAATAAAAAGATAATGTTCTCCGTATTAAGCTTAGCCATTTCGCTAGTTAGCTGTGGGGAAGATCCTCATAAACTTAGAGAAAAGAAGATTGGGAAAAAGCTTGATTTCAGCACTATTGTTGGAATCAAATATTATGAGGTTAAAAGACGTTTCAGTACCGGTTTATCTTTTAATGAAATGGGATTCCAACAGGAACCGACGTGGATTATTGAATTCAAATCTAATGATACCGTTTCCGCCTGGAGTCCGCAGAAACAAAGGATGCAACCGTTCTATTTACTTTTTGATCATGGTAACGTTTATAATTTTGCTAAAGAATACTTTAGAATTAAGAAAATTACCAAAGATAGTCTCTTATTTCAACGTCTGCATTTGAAAGGAAAAGAAATATCAAGTGATATCAGATCAGACGTTAACATAGTTTATTATAGCGAAGACTATATAAAAAATACGCTTAAAACTACTGCCCAAGAACTACAGAAGCCAACTGCTGCGGATACCGCTTATATTGAAAGTTTAATTACAAAATCGAATCAAAACCCTACAAATGCTAAGACTGCCTTTGCTGGTCGGCAGCCGGTCATTTTTACACCTACAAGCTTGATTGTACAGGTAAAGAAGATTTCTACGGTGAATACGCTAATGGGTAGAACGGAATCTTATGACTATTTATTTCCGAAATATAGGATTGAGATCTCAAGAGCGTATCAGGATTTTGCCTATGAGTTGTCTGCCGTTGTAGATGACAAAGGCAGGATTCACATGACCAAGCTATACTTCGTTCAGCCTGAATTTTTGAAGTCTAAAGCCAAAGCTGTTCAGGGAATCCTTGATATATACGTTCGGAACCTTTTTAAAGTGACCGCTGGTAGCACACTAAGTAAGGCTCACTCCAGCGAAATTAAGATAATTCTGATAGGTAAAAAGTAACAAAAACCTGCGGTTTCTACTTCTATTTACCAAAAAATGAAGCGTTTGTATTATTTATAATAAAATTATCTGTACATTGCACACTTAATTTTATTATAAATAATACAATGCAAGAAGGAACAGTAAAATTTTTTAATGTAACTAAAGGTTTCGGATTCATTATCCCTGCAAACGGAGATAGCGAAATCTTTGTACATTCAACAGGCCTTATCGATGAAATTCGTGAAAACGATAAAGTTGAGTACGAAGTTGAAAGCGGCAAAAAAGGGTTGAATGCGATTAATGTTAAAGTAATCTAGATTATTAAAAACATAATTGTGCAGAGGATGACTTAATAGTCATCCTCTTTTTTTTGCCTTAAAGTCATTAGAATATTTTCTAATTTAGTATCTATTCCCTTCGCTTATGAGTAGCAACTACGATCTTCTGGTTTTTAAAATAAATGAGTTTACTCAAAAGTTTTATTTGAACAGGTTGCTCAGGGGAATTATCTACACATTGTCATGCCTCCTGGGCTTATTTTTGATTCTTTTTTTGTTCACATATTATTCTAACCCCGCAATTGCAGTTAAGACGATCTTGTTCTTCAGCTATGTCATAGTTTCAGTGCTGCTTATGTATTTCTGGGTGATCATCCCGGGGCTCTCCTATCTAAGTTTGGGCAAACAGCTATCGTTGGATGAGGCTGCAAAACTTATTGGAAATCACTTTTTCAGTATTAGAGATAAGTTACTAAACACACTACAATTGAAGGAATTAGCCGATAAGAGTCCCGAGAATAGCATGTTGATCCTTGCGAGTATTGATCAGAAGATCACAGAACTGAAGCCTGTTACATTCACCCAAGCTATTCATCTGTCCGAGAATAAAAAATATATTAAATATTTCTTACTGCCTTTTTCTATGATCATACTGATCTGGATCATTGCTCCCGCCGTGTTGAAAGAAGGTACAAACCGTTTTGTACAATATGACAAGGAAATACGTCCGATAGCCCCTTTCAAATTTAACATTACGAGTAAAACCTTGACGTTTACACAGGGTGATGACGCAGTCGTATCTTTAAAGATTAGCGGTAACAAAATACCTCAAGACGTATATCTATCTGACGGCTTGAACATTTATAAATTGGAGAAAACGGGTAAAACTAATTTCAGATATACTTTCAGGAATATTCAAAAAAATAAACAAATACATTTCTCTGCGGGTGGTTTCAATTCAGAAACTTATGTCCTCGTTGTAAATCTGCGCCCAGCCATTTTGAGTATGGTGGCCAATTTAACCTATCCATCTTACCTTCGAAAAGCACCTGAATCGATTCAAAATGTCGGCGATATGCTAATACCAGAGGGAACATTGGTGAAATGGAATATCAGAGCAGAAAACAGCTCCTCCGTAACTTTTAGTATTGGTAAAGAAAAGTATGAGCTTTCTGACCATCAAAGTAATTTCATATTTAGTAAGAAAATTGCCGAGAATCTCTCTTATCAGGTTAATCCTAAGAATGCTTACGTAAATAGCACAGACTCTCTTTTGCATCAGATCACCGTGATAAAAGATCAGTTCCCAGGAATATCTGTAGTAGAATCTCCGGATTCTGTTTCTAGCAAAGCTTTATATTTTTCAGGAAATGTTTCTGACGATCATGGATTTAGTGCTTTAACTTTTGTTGTTAATATCAAAGAAAGCGGCGTTACGAAAATCTTGCTTAAAAAGCCGATTCCATTGAAACAAAATGTACTAAAGGCGTCTTTTTTCTATAGTTGGAATTTAGCAAATGATCCGTTGAAAGGTGGTCAGTCTATTGAGTACTTTTTTGAAGTAGCAGATAATGACGGCGTGAACGGTGCTAAGAAAACCAGATCTGAAATAAAGTTCTTCGCGCCTCCGACTCCACAACAGATTACAGAAAAAATAAATACAGGGAGCGCTAATTTAAAGCAGGAGATGGGAAAAGCGATAAGGCTGGCTTCTGAAGTTGAAAAAGAAAGTAAACAATTAGGAGCTGCTTTACTTGACAAAAAACAACTTTCCTTTGAAGACAAAAAACAAGTTGAACAACTTTTAGAAAAACAAAAACAGCTGGAAGCGAAACTTGCAGAAATCAAAAAGCAAAATGAAAAGAACACTTTCGAAAAGGAAGAAAATAACATCCTTAAGAATGAATTAGCTGAAAAGCAAAAGCAAATTGACGATCTTTTTAACAATCTTTTGGATGATAAAACCAAGTCCTTGCTTGAAAAGCTCCAACAGATGATAAATGAAAAGAATAAAGATCAGACTCAAAATGAGCTGTCCAAAATGCAGCTGGACAATAAATCCTTAAAAAAAGAGCTTGACAGGATTCTTGAGCTTTACAAGCAACTTGAGTTCGAACAAAACCTTCAGAATAATATCGACCAACTAAAGGATCTAGCAAAGGAACAAAAAGAACTTGCGCAACAAAGTAAGTCCAAGGACACTAAGGCTGAGGATATTAAAGTTGCTCAGGAAA
>JACMPF010000025.1 GCA_014377665.1 Pedobacter sp.
AAGCATCCATGCCTAGAGAATCAATATTAAACGTTCAGCGCGTTAGCAAAATATACAAAAGTGGCGGCAAACCCCTTAAAGTATTAGAGGAAATAAACTTTTCTGTTGAAAGGGGTTCGACAGTTTCCATTACCGGGCCTTCGGGAAGTGGAAAGACTACTTTGCTAGGGCTTTGTGCAGGACTGGATAATGCCACATCTGGCTCCGTTGTATTAAATGGGATCCAGTTGGATGATCTTTCAGAAGATCAACGAGCGGCTGTAAGAAATCATAATGTTGGATTTATATTTCAAAATTTCCAACTGATGCCAACACTAACAGCTTTGGAAAATGTGATGGTACCGATGGAACTCCGAGGTGAAAAAGATATTAGAGCTATTGCACTTGATCTTTTAGAAAAAGTTGGATTAGCTGAGAGGTCCCATCATTATCCAGTTCAGCTTTCTGGTGGCGAACAGCAGCGGGTTTCCTTAGCCAGGGCTTTTTCCAATAAGCCTGCTATCCTTTTTGCGGATGAGCCGACTGGCAACCTGGATGCTGAAACGAGTGAAAAAGTTGAAAAACTGATGTTTGACTTGAATAAGGATGCTGGTACGACTTTGATTATAGTAACCCACGACTTGGACTTGGCAATGAGAACAGGAAGGACAATAAAGATTAATGGAGGTAAAATAGTGTCAGACAGTATTAATGCAGAATAAGAGTACAATTAAGAATCAAAAAGGACCGGGCTTCCTTTGGCTACTCATTATGGCATGGCGTGATGCCCGTAATAATAAGTCAAGGCTATTTCTGTTCGTGTCTTCTATAATATTGGGAATCGCTGCATTGGTTGCGGTTTATTCATTTAGAGATAATTTGCAGAAAGATATTGACGAACAGGCGAAAGTTCTTACCGGAGCAGATTTAATCGTGGAATCTAGAATGCCGGTAAATCCGAAGGTTGAACAGGTACTTGATACCTTAGGTTCTGAAAAGGCATCGGAAAGAAGCTTTGCTTCAATGCTCTATTTTTTAAAAGGCTCTGCAAGCAGGTTGGTTCAGGTTAAAGCACTCGAAGGAAACTATCCATTCTATGGCAGCTTTGAGACTACACCAACATCGGCTGCTAGATTGTTTCAAACTGACAGGAGGGCTTTGGTAGACAAAACTGTAATGCTTCAATACAACGCAAAACCCGGAGATTCCATAAAAATTGGGGCATTGAACTTCAAAATTGAAGGATCATTGGACAAAGCGCCAGGACAGTCTGGGCTTTCTTCAACTGTTGCTCCGATAGTGTACATCCCTCTAAAATATCTTGCTGGTACTGGACTCACTAAAATTGGAAGTAGAATTCAGTACAAGTATTTTTATAAGTTTGATCAGACAGAGGAGCTTGGTAAAACGCTTAAGCAGTTAAAACCGTTTTTCGAAAAGGAGGATTTGGATATTGAGACGGTAGAATCCCGAAAGGAAAGTACTGGAAGATCATTCAAAGATGTTAATAGATTTCTTGCATTGTCAGGTTTTATATCTTTATTACTTGGCTGCATAGGTGTTGGAAGCTCTGTTCAAGTTTATGTAAAAGAAAAACTTGGCGCTATTGCGACATTGAGGTGTCTTGGAATGAAAGCGAGCGATGCTTTTCTCATTTACCTCATTCAAATTATAGTTATGGGATTCATTGGTGCTTTATTAGGTGCTTTTCTTGGAACTTTACTTCAATTCGCTTTGCCTTTGGTATTGAAAGACTTCTTGCCTATTGAACTTTCAATGGAAATTTCTTGGTCAGCCGTTACCCAAGGAATACTATTAGGTATGGTGATCTCGATACTGTTTGCTTTACCGTCATTATTATCAGTAAGAAAAGTGTCTCCTCTAAATGCAATCAGGCAATCTTTCCAAGAGGAGAAAATTAGACTGGACCCTTTAATCTTGATAGCCTATATCTTAATTGGTGCATTTGTATTACTATTTACACGTTTGCAAATGAATAACTGGATGGAAGCAGGTGCCTTTACATTGGGCATAGGCATTGCATTTTTAGCCTTATTTGGCCTTTCTAAGCTCCTAATTTGGTTAGTAAAAAAAACAATTCCAACATCACTGAGCTATTTATACAGGCAGGGATTTGCGAATTTACACAGACCAAATAATCAAACTTTTATGTTGACGGTTTCGATAGGTCTTTCAACAGCATTTATTTGTACGTTGTTTTTTGTACAGGGTATGCTTGTAAAGCGGGTGACTTTGTCATCAGGAAAGAATCAAGCCAATATGGTGCTGTTTGATATTCAGAATACCCAGCAGAAAGCTGTAGCTGATTTAGCGAGATCGTTCGGCTTGCCTGTGCTAAGTGAGGTTCCTGTTATTACCGTCCGCATTGATAAGATAAATGGTGAATCTCTTTCCGATCTACCTAAATCAGATAGTTTATCAAATAATAAAAGTAATAATAATGGTCCGTCTGAACGTGCGTTTCGTGGTGAACTTAGAGTAACGTTTCAAGATACACTCACTTCAGCTGAAAAAATTACTAAGGGAATTTGGACAGGTAATGTTCTCCCTGAGCAACTTATACCAGTATCTTTAGAGGAAGGTTATGCCAGACGTATCAACGTGAATATTGGTGATTCCATTATTTTTAATGTGCAAGGATTGCTAGTTTCAACAGTTGTAGGGAGCTTTAGGGAAGTAAATTGGACAAGGATGCAGACCAATTTTCGAATTGTGTTTCCAAGAGGGGTACTTGAAGATGCACCTCAATTTCATGTATTAATGACCCGTGTGCCCGGCAGTAAAGTGTCTGCTAAATTTCAGGGTTCTGTGGTAAGAAGTTTTCCAAATGTTTCTGTAATTGATCTTGACCTAATATTAAAGGTCTTAGAAGATCTGTTGTCCAAAATTAGTTTTGTGATTCAGTTTATGGCTGCATTTAGTATGGGAACTGGTTGGGTAGTATTGATCTCAGCCATCCGGACAAGCAGGGGTCAGCGTTTAAAAGAAAATGTATTGCTACGAACCCTTGGCGCAAGCAGAAGTCAAATCATAAAAATTACTGCAGTTGAATATACTTTTTTAGGAGCGGTAGCAGCTGGAGCAGGAATACTTTTAGCTATGATTGGTAGTTGGGCACTGGCCGTATTTGCATTTGACACCTCATTCATTCCTCCCTTTTTACCAATATTGATATTATTCGTATTGATAGTTATGATAATCGTTTTGACAGGAGTTTTAAGTAGTCGCAAAGCTTTCGATGCGCCTCCACTAGCGGTTTTAAAAGAGTAAAGATGGGAGAGAGACAAACACCAAAGAATTTAAGTACAGGTATTGGTCAATTAATTGAGACGTTTGGCACCATATCCTAATGACCTTGCTGATCTTCCAGTAACTCTAACGCTGGATTTTTCTCCCCAAGAATGATCTTCGCGAAAATCATCATCAGGATGAAAATAATGACTTAACTTTTTGAATGAATAGTTAGAGGAGGGATAATTTGAAGACGATTTTTGTTCGTTTTTTAATGTTTTCATAACGATCGGGATTAGAGATTGATTTATCTTCTTATACCTCTAAACATCAATACATTAAAAGTGTTTTAATTTAGTCTTATAAACGAAGAATAGTTTTTCATTCCCAACCAAGCAAATGAGTGAAAACAAAGCGCTTAGGAGTACATTCAAAAGGCTCAGGGTAAAACACAAATGATATATTTTCGTTATTAATGAAACTCTATTATAATGCCTCAGAAAAATAATTTCGTTCAAGCAACAAAAGGTAAGATTATTTTAGCGTTGTCTTTAGCCTGCTTTGCCTTATTTATTGCCTGGAGTATCAGCAAGGTGGTTTTTAAGGAGATGCTGATAACTGTAAATGATGTCTCTGTACCAAGTCAGCGGCTAAGCCTTGTAAACACGATTTCGAGAAAAATAAGTAGTCTTGATCAGCAGCAAAAGGAGCAGTCAATCCAGAACCCTGGTAACTATAACAAGCTTTTCACTGAGTCTCTGCAATTGAGAAAGCTACTTGACTCGCTAGCTAATTTAAACACCCGTGATTCGGTTCAGGTTACCAGATTAAAAACCATAAAGACACTTTTAGTAGAAAGAGATAAACAATTTCTCGATTACTTGAAAGTGCGTGCGAGTCTTGTTAACAGTCAGTCGTTTTCTAGTCAGGTTAAGGAACTAAACTCATTAGTCTCCAAAGCATCGGTGAATGATAGCACCGTTTTAGCGACTGAGGAACGTACATCTACTACTACCTTCTCTCCGGAAGACGATAAACAGAGAAGTTTTTTTGGAAGACTATTTGGCAAAAAAAAGGATGACCAGGATAAATCATTCACTATTATTAGTGAGCGAAAGATAAAACGAGATACGATTGCATTGTCTCTTGAAGATGCGATATCCAGAAGTTTGGAAGGGTCTTTGAGGAACATTGAGCGGTCTCAAAGGCAGCGAAATACAAGCTTTATCAATCGTGAAGCAAAATTGGCAAATGCGAATGGGGTTTTGATTTCACAGATGCTGGAAGTACTTAGGAAGGTT
Organism: Pedobacter sp.; assembly: GCA_014377665.1. Taxonomy (GTDB): domain Bacteria; phylum Bacteroidota; class Bacteroidia; order Sphingobacteriales; family Sphingobacteriaceae; genus Pedobacter. Next base: position 4,533 of record JACMPF010000025.1, read on the forward strand.
GAGAATGAAGTTATAAATCAAATTGAATCTAACACTATACGCGCCCGGCTGGTTGTGAATTCAGGGATAAATAGAATCACTATTGTGATGGTTGGATTTTTCTTGATCACAGTTATTTTGCTCTGGTTAATTCTTACAGATATAACCAGAAGTAATAGGTATAGGCATGATTTGGAAGTTGCTAAAGACGAAGCAGAGTATCATGGACAAGCAAAACAACGCTTTCTATCTAATATGAGTCACGAGATCCGTACCCCATTGCAGTCAATAATCGGTTACAGCGAATTGCTAGTGAACGACCGACAATATAATGAAGATTATGTACGAGCAATCAGTCATTCTTCCGAACATTTATTGCAGATCGTAAATGAGGTACTCGATTATAATAGGATAATTTCTGGGAAATTTACGCTTGAAGTCAGGCCTTTTAGGATGAGTAACTTACTAGAAGAAGTTGTTTCCGTGATGAGGCCGCAAGCTGTTACCAAATCATTAGACCTTGTTACAAATTTTGATGGTGTCGATGTTGGGCTTGTTGAAGGGGACGGGTTTCGGCTCAAGCAAATACTACTGAATTTACTTGGAAATGCAATAAAGTTCACTGATATCGGGAAGATCACGTTATCAGTGGAATATAAGGTAAGAAGGGATCAGGCATATTTCACTTTTACCGTAAAAGATACCGGAATTGGAATGTCTGAAGCTGATGCAAGGGTCGTCTTTAACGAGTTTGAGCAGTCGAAACTAGGGAGAGGAGGGGTTGCCAATCAGGATGGCGCAGGTCTTGGATTGACTATTGTTAAGGCCTTAGTTGAAAGTCAGAATGGTAGAATCTATTTAAAAAGTAAATATGGCAAAGGATCGACTTTCACCGTATTTTTAGCTTTCAATACTGTTAAGAGCGTTGACACACCCACTGAAGAAGGAGTAGTAAAAGTTAGAAGGTCTGTAGGCAGTGTTTGGATCATAGACGACGACCCATTAATTGTCAATTTATGTGAGATTATTTTACAAAGTCATCTAATTGACTTCAAGAGTTTCAGTTCGCCTTTAGAAATGCTTGAGGCGCCAATACCTGAAGACTTGTCCTGTATACTGATGGACATGAGAATGCCTGAGATGGACGGAACGGAGCTATGCCGACTCCTGAGGGCCAAGATTCCAATGGATGTAGAAATCATAGCTATGACCGCTCAGGTGTTGCCATCTGAACAAGGTGAAATTCTAAGCAAGGGATTTGATGCCCTGTTAATGAAGCCTTTCAAAGCAGAGGATGTTTTGGAGGCTGTAACCGATGAACTAGAAATTAATTTAGATGCCTTAAGAAAGATGACCTTGAATGATCCTGTCCTGCTAGAAAACATTATCCAGGGTTTTTGTGTAGATTGTGAGCATGATGAACAGCTTGTTCAAGAGGCCATTCAGCTGAATGATTGGGAAACAGTGACATTACTAGTTCATCGGCTTGCTGGCCGGATTGGTCAGTTAGGAATATCAGAAATAGCCCATTCTCTTAGGAATATCGAATTGAGATTGCGTGATAGCGATGTGAGTAAACAGAATTTAATTAAAGAAATCTTTAATTCATTGAGGGATATCGGTATAGTTGTAGAAAAGTTTAAGACTGAGCGCTTAATGCCCTACTCAATTTCATAGCGTTCGATTTTGCTGTATAGGGTCTTTCTGTCAATATTCAGTAATTTTGCAGCCTTTGATTTATTGTGTTTCACCTTAATTAAAGTCTCCTGAATAAGTGTTTTTTCATTCACTTCATT
>JACMPF010000178.1 GCA_014377665.1 Pedobacter sp.
CTTCTAATCATGGTACTATATATTACTACATTTCCCTATTTCAGGACTACAAAGAAGAGCCTAAATGGTTTATTACTAGTTACCTCTTCTACGTCCTGGCTTCGAGTCTGCTTCGTATCTGCTTCGTGTCTGCTAGCGCTCGGCCCGAAGGAAACACCCATAAAACACATATCGGAGCGGTATTTGAAAAACTTCTGTACAAACCCCATATCAACGAGAGTATTTTCTCAAAAAACAAAGTTGGAAAGGTCTAAAATTAAAATAGCGGAATGCCAGGATCATGCTCTCCCTATTCTGTTTCTTCAGACTTATATACTTTCCTGAGAAAACAATTTGATGTCTTCCCACCCAAATCTGTTACTTTTTGTACTTTTGTACACATGTCAACTATCAAGCCTTCGCTAGCAAAAGGAACCAGAGACTTCTCGCCACAAGAGATGGTAAAGCGTAATCATATTTTTGATACCATAAAGGCTGTGTTTAAAAAGTATGGCTATGCCGAAATTCAAACACCATCTATGGAAAACCTGTCGACATTGACTGGCAAGTATGGCGACGAAGGGGACAAGCTTATATTTAAGATCTTGAATTCTGGAGATTATTTATCTAAAGCAGATGCTGGCAATCTTTCTGCAATGGACTCCAATGCTTTGATAAAATCTATAAGCGAAAAGGCTTTACGGTATGACCTTACTGTTCCTTTTGCAAGATATGTTGTGATGCATCAAAATGAAATTTCTCTACCGTTCAAGCGGTTCCAGGTACAGCCAGTTTGGAGAGCTGACAGGCCACAAAAGGGACGGTACAGAGAATTTTATCAATGTGATGTCGATGTGGTTGGCTCTGATAGTTTGCTTAACGAGGCGGAATTCATCTTAATCTATCAGGAAGCATTGTCAAACCTTGGGATGAAAGATTTTACTATAAAAATCAATAACCGAAAGATTCTTTCAGGTATTGCCGAAGTCATAGGGAAGCCGGAGCTTATCATTGACATGACAGTAGCAATTGACAAGTTGGATAAAATTGGCTTTGAGGGAGTCACTAATGAGTTGTTAGAGCGTGGGTTTGTAGAAACTGATCTTGAATTGTTGAAACCAGTAATTCTATTAGAAGGTTCCAATGAAGATAAGTTATCAGCCTTGAAAGAGGTACTCTCGTCGTCCGAAATAGGTATGAAGGGAATAGCAGAAGTCGAAAAGGTATTTGCATTTGTTAAGCAACTACTTTCTGGTAGCGAATTAAAGTTTCCTGATCTTGAGCTTGACATTACCTTGGCTAGAGGATTGAACTATTATACCGGATGTATATTCGAAGTAAAAACCAACGAAGCGGCTATGGGAAGTATTGGCGGTGGGGGCCGTTACGATGATTTAACAGGTATGTTTGGCCTAAAAGGGTTAACAGGAGTTGGCATTTCATTTGGGGCTGATCGCATCTACGATGTTCTTCATGAACTCAATCTTTTTCCGGTTACAGCGGTTAATGGCACGAAGGTTTTAATTAGCAATTTTGACGCTCAAGCAGAGAAATACGCAATGCCATTACTTCAAAAACTTCGCGAACATCAGATTGCTGCAGAACTTTATCCCTCATCAGCGAAGCTTAAAAAACAGATGTCTTATGCCGATGCAAAGTCCATCCCATATGTAATTTTGATAGGTAGCGATGAAATGAATGACGGATTGTTGATGTTCAAAAATATGACCTCTGGAGATCAACAGAAATTAAATATTGACGCTATCATTAGTTTGCTGAGCGAGAATTAGCATTCGTCGTTATTTGCTCTTAAAACAAAGCAAAGTCCTTTGTTGTTAAAAGCTTACAAAGAACAATTTATGAGAGCAATTTGGAAAGGATCTATTGGTTTTGGTCTTGTAAATATTCCTGTTAAGTTATTTTCGGCGGTCCAGAACAGCAATTTGGATCTTGACATGCTTGATGAGAAGGATCATTCCAAAATAAAGTTCCAAAGAATAAATGAGTCTACTGATAAAGAGGTGCCATATGATCGTATAGTTAAGGGCTACCTATTAAATGATAACTATGTAATTTTAGATGACCATGATTTTGAGGATGCAAGTCCTGAAAAAACAAAGATGATTGAGCTGGAGAATTTCGTAGATATCAGTGAGATTAATCCAATCTACTATGAAACTTCTTACTATGCACAACCAGAAAGTCAAGGTAAGAAAGCATACGCATTATTGCTCAAAGCATTAATAAAATCGAAAAAGGCTGGGGTTGCTAGGTTTGTTCTACGTAGTACGGAAAACCTGTGTGTTATTCATCCGCTCAATGAAGTAATTGTAGTCACTAAGATAAGGTTCGCCGAAGAAATTCGCTCAGATGAAGAAGTGGAAACTCCTTCTTTAGATAAAATAAGCAAAAAGGAGTTAGATGTTGGCATGGCTCTGATTGATCAATACAGTTCAGCTTTTGACATCAAGGAATTTCATGATGAGTACCGCAAGGAACTGTTGCGGATAATAAAGGCAAAGTCTAAAGGAAAGCGCGCGACCGTCAAGAAACTAAAGCCTAGAGAAGAGTTGTCGGACGATTTGTATGGACAATTAATGAAAAGCTTGGCTGGGAGGAAAAAAGGACCTTGACCTAATAAGTTTTACCAGCTAAAATACCCTCGATTCTGTCTAACAATTCATCAATATCGAAGGGTTTAGCCAGGAAGCCATTTGGTTTAAATTCACCAAGTTCAACATTCTGAGCCGTGTACCTGGCAGAGATCATAAGAACTGGAATGTCTTTTGTATTGGCGTCCGATCTCAACTGTTTAAGTAACTCCCGTCCATCAGCATCAGGCAGCATTATATCCAAAATCATTAAGTCAGGTCTGACCGAATTAATATGAGACATCATAGCAGCACTTTTATTAAGACCCGTTACTTTGTAGGATTCGCTTTGCAAAATCAACGTTATAACATCTAATATCGCATGATTGTCTTCTATAACGAGAATGTTCTTATAACTAGGTGTACCTATTGCCAAAATTGCCGTTTGTTAATTAGTTGCAAATATATTTAAGTAGTTTGATTTGTTCATACTTTATTTAAATTATATAAACAATTTTTAAATAATCTTTTTAAAATGAGCATGCAAAAAAGATTGGCTACAATTGAAACCTTTTGCAACAAATACAGTCTTATAGTCAGTTTTAGTTTTAGGTTAATGGGGTGCAATTGTGGCGATTGCACCCTTTTATTTTAAGCGTGGTTTGTACGTCTGGGTATTGACTACTGCTTTCAGATCTTGCAATATAGTGTAAAGGCCATAATTGGTACGATTAACATATATAAAATGCTTGACTCCACGTGCTTGTTTAAATTCAGGCATCTTCGCAATTTTCTCACCGTAGTTATACAGTCCGCCAAAAAACTCTGGATTATCGAAGTTGAACACTGGGCTTGTATAGGGCATTGCGAAAAGCTTGATCATTTCAAAATACATTTCGTAATAGAATTCTATTTGCTTAGCAGAATCCCCTGCCTGTATCATTTCCAGCTTTCTAAATGCTTCAATAGTCTTAGCCTTATCAAGTATTACATCGGATGAGATTAGTGAAAAGAAAGGATAATAAAAGTCATCCGGCAACTCCTTTATACAGCCAAAGTCTATTACACCTAACTTATCATCGTCCGTGATCATAAAGTTTCCGGGATGCGGATCAGCATGCACGGCTCTCAATTCGTGCTGCTGGTAATTATAGAAGTCCCATAATGCCTGGCCAATTTTATTTCTCAAATCCTGCGAAGGATTCGTGGCAAGGAACTCCTTTAAGTGCAACCCCTCTATCCAATCCATTGTAATGATACGCGGGCCAGACAGTTCCGGATAGTATTTAGGAAACCTTAAGTTTGGTATATCTTTGCAAGCTTCAGAGAAGGCGATAGACCTTTTCACCTCCAATATGTAATCCGTCTCTTCCAAAAGACGTTCCTCAACCTCATTTACATATACATTCAGTTCCTTCTCGCTCATCCCAAGTAATCGAAAAGCAAAAGGTTTGACAAGCCTTAGGTCTGAAGATATACTATCTCCTACTCCTGGATATTGAATCTTAACGGCTAATTTTTTACCATTTAACTCGGCAGTGTGCACCTGACCAATGGATGCTGCGTTGGTAGATTTCAAACTGAACTTATCATAAATTTGTTCGGGAGTCTTTCCAAAGTTTTTTGTGAAAGTTTTTACGATCAAAGGTCCGGAGAGTGGCGGAGCGTTATATTGAGCTTGTGTAAACTTATCTACGTATGATTTGGGAAGGATGTTTTTATCCATACTCAACATCTGGGCAATTTTAAGCGCACTTCCTTTTAGTTCACTTAAAGATTTATAAATGTCTGCAGCATTATCCTCATTTAATTCATCCCTGTTAAGATCTGGATTAAAGAGTTTCTTTGAATAATGCTTTAAGTAGTTGCCACCTATTTGAAATCCAGTTTTTACGAACTTTGCAGAGCGCTCTGTTTTTGATACCGGAATACTGTTCTGTTCCTTCATTCACTAAAATTTCATACGTTCCCTAAACTTGCTGTTTCTCGAAAGAAATTTTCCATAGTCGAGTAAATTATCAATTGGCGAATGCTGAAAAAGATCAAATGTGACATTGATACCTTTCTCAATAGCCTCATCAGTTTTTTCAAAACCAGCGCTATCGTCGCGTAGCCAGAACTTCACAATAAAATCAAATTGGAACCATAAGGCATCTTTGTAGCGTTTACTAAAGAACTTCCTATCCGCCAATTCTCCACTCTCTAAACCATCGTTGATAACATTCTCCGCAAAGTTCTCGAATATTGTTTTTGTTCCTGACAACACTTTTGGGGTAGAAAGTTGACTGCCAGATTCTTTTAGAGTATAGATAATGAAACTTCTATACTTTTTTAAAACCTCAACATAGCTGTAGAAAAACGAAAGGATTTTTTCTCTGGATGAATATTGATTCCACACCTCCTGTTGCTGAAGTGTGTCGATAGTTTCAACGGTCAATTCTACCCAGATAACCTTTTCTATGCTCTCGAACGATGCAAAGAATTCGTAGAAGTCAACTTCGCTTATCTTAATTTTTTTTACAAAACTGTAGACGGATTTTGGCTTTTCATCATTAGTAAGAACATAATTGATGTAGCCGGTTTTAATTTGTTCTGCTGTTGCCATTTCTTTTGTCTAATAAACGTTTTTATACTATCGTTAGTTTGTTCTGAATGTAAAGTTAGCGCAATCTTCAGTCATTAGAATGGAATAAAATAGAGAAGCTAAAAAGATTATTTACTTTCGCATGCGTTGAAGGAAAAAAAAAGACATATCAATCAAATATTAGCTGCAATTCTGCTTGTTGTCTTTGCTATTGCGCTTACGCCTTTCAGCATTTTTCATGACCACCACTTACGGAAGCTAAGCACCTGTACTAAAGGTGAAGTGAGGTGCATGCATAAACAGCACCTCGTTAATCATGCTGAAAATTGTCTTGTTTGCCAAATGCATTTTGAGAAGACTTACACGCTCGATCGATTCTACTCGCAAGTTTTTTTAAAAGAGGTCAAAGTTGCCAGTTACTTTTTCGAGGATAATGCCTGTTACAGTCAGTTAATCCGAACCTCTCTTCGCGGACCGCCCTTAGTTTAGATTTAAAAGTAGTAACGTTCGTTTCAATTCATATGGGCTAAACGGGGTAATTCCTCGTTTGTGTCCTGTCCTTTTATTTCAAACACATAACATGAAAATTTTTCATCTAACTTTACTGGTATTAATTTACACTTTTTTGTATACTCCTAGTTTTGCTTTCAGCGTTGCAGAGCTTAGCGGAAAGGTTACTGACTCCGAAACAAATACAGGTCTTCCAGGGGCAACCGTGTCCATCCCAGACCTACGTAAGTCTGCGCTAACCAATGAAAACGGTGAATTTACGCTTAAGAACCTTCCGACGCGTGGAAAGTTTTTAGTTCAGATAACCTACATAGGATACCAGACTGTAACCCGGGTTGTAGATTTTAGTAATCCTGGATCTTTAAACTTCGTTCTAAAACAAAGCGTGATCGAAGGTCGTGAAGTTGTTATTACAGGTTCACCGTCAAGCTCCGACAATCGAAAAAATAGCACTTCGGTTGCCATATTAAGTAAAGCACAATTGCTTTCACATCCTTCTACAAATCTAATGGACGCTATTTCAAGGCTCCCGGGTGTGGCTCAAATTACAACTGGCCCATCTATTTCAAAGCCTGTGATTCGTGGATTGAGCTACAATAGAGTAGTAACATTGAACAATGGAGTTAAGCAACAAGGTCAGCAGTGGGGTGATGAACACGGAATTGAGATTGATCAATACAGTGCCGACCATGTCGAGGTGCTTAGAGGTCCTGCAAGTTTAATGTATGGATCTGATGCATTGGGTGGCGTAATCAATATCCTTGACGGTCTCCCTGCACAAGAGGGTACTATAAAAGGAGAGTTTTTAACAAATTATGCTACCAATAACGGCTTGACTGGCAATTCATTAATGTTGCAAGGCAATGAGAATGGTATGATCTATAAAGTCAGAGGTACTTATAAAAATGCCTACTCCTACAAAACACCGACTGAGTATGTTCCTAATTCAGGTTTCACTGAGACTAATTTTGAGGGTCAGATCGGCCTGAATAAAAAATGGGGTTACGCCCATTTGGACGCCTCTAGTTTCCGTAACACGATCGGATTCTACGAACCAGCAAGAAATGATGATGGTCAGTTAGTTGATGAGAAAGGAAATGCTTTCAGCAATAACCAAAACAAGGACCGTAAACTTTCCTTTCCCAAGCAGGATGTAAGGCACTATAAACTAGCTTTAAATAGTAACATTTTGTTGGGTGATGGCAGTTTGAAAGTAACACTAGGTTTTCAGCATAACCTAAGGCGGGAACTTGGAGGAGCAGAACCTGAAGGACTTGCTTTATTTCTAAACAGTCAAACCTATAGTTATGACCTCAAGTACACTTTTAAAGACTTTAATGGCTGGGCACCGGTGGTCGGCTTATCCGGAGAATTCATGCACAGTCTCAACACTACGGGGGCAGAACAACTCATACCTGACTATAACTCTCAGGCTTTTGGTGGGTTTGTATTTATAAAAAAAACATGGACTAACGATAGCTTCAATGCTGGTGCACGCTTCGATTATAGAAAAATGGATGGTAAAGCTTTTAGCGGTGACTCAGAGTTTAATTCCTTCTCTAACAAATTTTCCCATTTAACCGGAGCATTGGGGTATACGCATGAATTCAATGATGCATTTAATTTCAAAGCTAATTCCGGAAGTGCCTTTAGAGCACCTAATATTGCTGAATTATCGTCAAACGGTGTGCATGAAGGTGTATTTCGTTATGAAGTTGGAAATGTTAACCTAAAGCCGGAAAAGAGTTATCAGTTTGATGCTTCTTTTGAATATCAGAACCAATATGTAAGCGCTTCCCTAGGTGGATTTGCAAACATTCTTGATGATTATATCTACTATAGTACGAGCGGAGCAACTATTGATGTTGATATGAAAAATGATAATATTACCCCTTTTCCAGTTTATAATTTTGTTCAGGATAATGCTTACTTGAGAGGTCTTGAAGCATCGCTGACATTACATCCGGTCAGCTTTATTCACTTTGAGAATAGTTTTTCTTATACAAGGGCGACTAACCGCAGTACTAGACAATCACTACCGTTCATACCTGCAGCCACATTAAGGAATGAGCTACGTTTCGAGCCGATGGTTGGAGGGACATCAAATTCCTACGTTTCTTTGGGAATTGATAATTTCTTTAGTCAAAACAAGATAGATAGCTTTGAAACTGCTTCAAGCGGCTATACGCTGCTGAATGCTTCTATCGGAACAACATTCCGTGTAGGAAAAACGCAAGACGTCACGATATATGCTGCTGCCAGAAACGTGCTGGATAAGTCTTATTACGATCACTTAAGTCGTTTCAAACCAGGCAGACTTAGCGATGAAGACCCAGGCTTAGGGATCTACAATCAGGGTCGTAGCATCACCTTCGGTTTGAATATTCCTTTCACAGCTAAAAAGTAGCAAAGCTAATAACCACCAAATCTCGTTTCACAATAGCGGGATTTGGTTAAATATTAATTAGCTTAGAAACATTGATGCACCAATTGTGTTTGTAATTAAAACCATTATTCATGCTTAGGAAAATCATCCTCCCATTCTCTTTTTCTCTGTTCTTACTCTTAACAATCACTGTTTCTTCATTCTCCCAGCAAAATGCAGATACGATTTCAACAACTCTGGAGGGAGTTAAGTATGGTTACCCAATAAAATATTATCCAATTCACACTGAAGGTCAGGATCTGAGAATGGCCTATATGGATGTGTTACCTACCCAACTGAATAATGGAAGGACAGTTGTCCTTTTTCATGGTAAGAATTTTGGAGGCTATTATTGGACTAATGTTATCAAAGCATTGACGAATAGAGGGTTTAGGGTTATTGTACCAGATCAGATTGGTTTCGGTAAATCTTCCAAGGCCTATATTCATTACAGCTTTCATCAGATGTCGAAATGGAACAAGGGATTGCTTGATACTTTGGGAATAAAGCGGGCAAGTGTTCTTGGTCATTCTATGGGCGGGATGCTGGCCACTAGATTCGCATTACTTTATCCGGAAATAACTGAAAAGCTTCTTCTTGAAAACCCGATAGGGTTAGAAGATTATAAGACTTTCATACCTTATATTAACACAGAAGAACAGTATAAAACAGAGTTAAAGGCAACTTCGGAAAGTATTAGGAAGTACTATCAATCATCTTACTTTACAATTTGGAAACCAGAATATGAAGAACTCGTTCGCATTGCAGGTGGAATTACGAATAGTGGAGATTTCTCAAGATTCGCAAAAGTTGCTGCGATGACTTACACAATGATCTATGAGCAGCCTGTAGTTTATGAGTTTTACAATTTAAGAGTGCCGACTATCTTGTTTATTGGAAGAGAAGACAAGACCATTTTAGGAAAATCTTTGATATCACCAGATCAACAAGCGATTCATGGGCAATATAAGCTGCTTGGTAAGCAGACTGCGGCAAAGATTCCTGGTTCAAAGATCATTGAATTTGAAGCCTGTGGACACATTCCGCATATTGAAGTGCCCACAGAATTCACCGTCGCGCTACTAGGGAGCCTGTAGAATTTCTATTTGGGTTAATACTTGGTCTCTGGTAACAGGATAAGGAGTATTA
>JACMPF010000179.1 GCA_014377665.1 Pedobacter sp.
ACTGTCTGATAATGTTTCAGAAAAAGGAACCATCATCTTTCCTCCTGAACTTATCCAGTAAGCAGACTTAGCGAACCATTGGAAGCCCATAACCAAACCTGAAAAAGCAGTAAAGATCAAGATCCAGGTCACGTAAAAACCTAATACGTTATGAAGATCGTAGTTTAGGCGTTTCCATTTGGCAGCCCATTTTACGTTGAAACGTTTCTTACTGGCCGCCTTGTTTTTTGGCCACCAAAGTGCAAGACCCGAAACCAGCAAAAACATAAACATCAGGGTGGCACTAGCCAATATCGGCTGACCAATAGTGGGTGGCAACCACAAATAATAGTGGCCCATGATGACAATCCTGAAGAAATCATCATCCATATTCTTAACATTTAGCACTTCAGCCGTATATGGATTCATAAACACGATCCAATAGTATTCAGGATTCTCAGCATAATAAACAACCATACTGGCTTTGCCTTTTTGATAACTAATACTATGCGCATGCTTCCCGGGGAGCTGCTTATCAGCTATCTCTTTCAGTTTCGAGGGAGCCACATAACTGCGCTGTTCTGCTTTTACAAAGCGATAATGTTGTACAGTATTTTCAATCTCGCGTTCGAAAGCAAGAATACACCCTGTGATTCCCAGAAAACACACAAATAGTCCGGAACCTAGTCCGAGCCATAAGTGTGCTTGTCCTATCCAATATTTTAAATTCCTTTTATGCTTAACCACAAGTGATCTTTAAAATTTATAAGCAATGCTCAACCTGTAATTTCTTGGGGCTTCCGACTGCCAGGAGTACACGCCGTTTGGAGTGGAAGCAAAATAACCGTTATAATAGGCGCCACTGTATAAATATTTGTCCAAAATATTAAAAGCATTAGCTGTTAGCTTAACTTTCCTACCTTCCCAGAAAAGGCCTCCGTCTAATTTGAAGTAGTCAGGCAGATTCTGCGCTAAGTCTGTCGTGCTATAGGTCTGAGTTGCTCTGTCTACCAGATAAGTGAAACCTCCTGAAACCCCAGTTCCTTTTAAAAACCCAGATTGAAGCTTGTATCCTAGCCAGCCATTTACGGTGTGCTTCGCAAATCCTGGTGTCAAATCACCAACATTGCCAGCAACACCTGGAGTAACTTTAGTAGTTTTAGAATCCGTGTAAGCATAGTTTACTGTAGCATTTAAACCTTTAAAAACCTCACCGCGTGCATCAAATTCAATACCTTGAGAAGTTTTCTCACCAATAGGAATACTCAAGCCTGAGTTTGGTGCTTGTGTTGGATCACCTGTTAATTCATTCTCTTTCAATATTCTATAAGCTGATAAAGTAGTATTCAACCGCCCGTTCAACCAATCTTTTTTAATCCCAAGCTCTGTGTTTGAGCCTGTTATAGGCTTAACCTTATCACCGTTGGTTAATTTTCCACCTTGCGGAATAAAAGCCTGATCATATAGACCATAAACAGAGAACTGGTCGGTAACAGAAACACTTAAACCTATACGTGGAGTGAAGCGGTCTGCACTGATCGGCAATCCTCCCCAGCTGGATTGGGTAACGCTGGTGTATCTTCCTGCAAGTGTTAGACGAATACGGTTCTCAATGAAACCAATCTCATCCTGTGCATAAACACCTGTATAACGTTGGTCCATTAAACCACCCGCAGCAATTGCCCTTTCCTTAAGAGGAGTCATCCTGTCAAAATCAGGATAACCATTCGCCGGAAATCCATAATTAGGATTGCGGGGGTCGAATGGTGCAGTAGCAAGATCAAGGCTGTGAACTTGTCCCCAATCTGCCTGATAATCCTTTTTACCAACGTCTAACCCTGTTAATATGCGGTGTTGGATGCCGCCGGTTTTAAAGCTACCATTGATAAAGATCTGACCCAAGGTCATCTCACTTTTAGCGTCCCAGCTAAAAACATTTCTTATCATTGTCCCATTCTTAAACACGTCAAGTGGCCACATATCGCTTCCGCGTTGCTTGTAATTAAAATATGATCCCTGAGCGGTTAATTTCCACCGGTCGCTAAACTTATGCTCAAGGTTTAGAAACGCACTATTATCATTCATCTTCGTGGGCTCTAAACCCGGTTGATACGATGTTGCGTTTCTCGGTAGGCTCGCATAGCCATCAGGAGAAAACTGGTAATAAGAACCAACATCACTCATTTTAGCGTACTGTAATGTGTACTCTGCAGTTAGTTTTGTTTTGTCGCTAAACTGATAAGAAAGCACTGGTGCCACACTGTACCTATTATTATATTCAAAAGGACGGTGCGTTCTTTTGTCTTGTCCCGCTACATTCAGGCGGTAAAGGAACTTCCCATCTTTGGTTACTTTACCATCCAGATCAAGTGCAGTACGGTACAGATCGAAACTACCAAGTGTGAAGGTTGCTTCACCTTTAGTTTCTCCGGTAGGTTTTTTAGTCACCACATTATATAAACCTGCAGGATCTCCATTTGCAAGCATAAAGCCTGCCGGGCCCTTAACAAACTCAATGTGATCAACAAAGCTCATATCCTCCGTTAACGGCCCCCAAAAAGAGCTCACAACGTTGAAACCGTTACGAAAGGCTTGTAATTGTGATCCACGCATCAATATGTTGGTGTACATATCACCCCAGTGTTCTAACCTTACAGCACCACTCACGTTCCTGATCACACCATCACTCATGCTGATGACTTGTTGGTCGGCAAGCGCTTGTGAGGTTACAATCTGAATATTTTGAGGAATCTCTAATAATGGCACATTTAAACGAAGCGATGTAGACGGTACATCAACTTTATATCTTTTTATTGTACCGCCAATTATAACTTCTGTAAGCTGGTCTGACTTTTCTGCAAGCATGAAATCTATTACTTGATTATCATTATCAACTAAGTCAACTTTCTTCTGATCGGACTTCAACCCAACTGCCGAAACTGCAATTGTGTAGGTACCTTTCTTCAATTTGGTAAACTGGTAAAGACCATCGTTGTTACTTTGGGTAGAAATGGCTTCGCCTTTTAAAGTCACGGTAACAGATACTACCGGAAATCCATCCGCAGTTACAATTTTTCCTTTAATACTGCCATTTCTCTGTGCCTGCGCATTTACGGCTGATAAGAGAAACAAAACTGGAAATAAGATCTTCGTAAAAAATTTCATTATGCTAATTTGGATTAATTCTTAATTACGGCAAAGAAAGTAACTTTTCACTAACAAACCAAATTATTTAGAATTAATCTTAAGAAGCGTAAAGACAGCAAATTAGCCTTAATCCTTTGCTTTCACAATCTTCGCAACCCTATTCATCACGTAAATACTTAACAATGTGATGCCAACAACCAGATAGCCTACAACATTATAATGCTCCAACGGGGCAGATTTATACTTTTGGACTACGATCAATCCAGCGATCACGGCAGCGACACCCCCAGCAATCTGTTGCATGGAAGCATTGATACTCATAAAAGCGCCGCGATCTGCCATGTCCGGAACAGCACTAACCAATGCCGTTGCCGGTATCATCCTACTCATAATTCCCATCATCATCAAGATGTTCAACAAGACCACTAACCAGAAAGCAGTAATGCCCATATTGGTGTAAACCAAAACCATGACCATCATCCAAACACAAGCAATAGTAAATATTTTAAACTTACTGATCTTATCGCTCAGCTTACCTATCAACGGCATAATCACTAATGAACTTACTCCGGATATAAAGAACAACTGAGGAAGCTGTTCGGCACTTACGCCGATATTGTTTACAGCGAAAGCACTTCCAAAGGGAAACATCATAAAACCCCCAATAGAAAGCATCGCCATTGCAGTAAAACCAATCCTATAATCTCTTTTCCTGAGGGTATGCCATAAATGCTTAAATGCAGATTTATCTTGCTGAAGTTTCAAATGCTCCCTTACCGGAGGAAGTTTAAAAACAAGTAATACCGCACTAAAAATTGCAATACCTGCTACCAAAAGAAAAGCCGCTTCCCAGTCCCATAAGTTTGCAACATACAAGCCAATTGGGACGCCTAATACCTGACTAGCCCCAAAACCCATCTGAACGAAGCCCATTACACGGCCTCTCTGTTGCAGGGTGAAAAGATCTGAAATGATAGCAAGGGAAATTGATCCAATGACCCCACCGAACAAGCCGGTAAATATCCTTGCAGCAACCAGCTCAACATAATTATGAGAAAGGCCACAGAAAATGGTGCCGACAATAAATCCTGTATAAAAAAAGATCAATAATTTCTTACGGTCAAAACGATCCGCAAAACCGGCGGTAAGTAATCCGGATAAACCTGCGCTAAAAGCATAGGCCGACACGGCAATCCCAAAAGCGGCGGGTTTCATGGATAATGATTTCATCATAAAATCTCCCAGCGGAGACATGATCATAAAATCAAGTATCACGGTAAACTGTGTCGCAGC
>JACMPF010000026.1 GCA_014377665.1 Pedobacter sp.
CCCCGTTACTTTCAACAGCATATATACCGCCGAACATTACGATGCGAGGTTAGAGCAATTGGGCTGGAACGTAGCAAATTTTGATGATGCCAAATGGGGCAATAGCACCTTTAGAAGTGCACCTTCAGATAATATTGTTTCTCAACAACTACATCCGATAAGAAACGTAGAGAAAATAACAGCAAAATCATTAACTAAAGTAAATGATACCACCTATGTATTTGACCTGGGAAGAAACATTTCGGGAGTGAGCCAGATCAGTTTGAGTGCTGAGGCTGGTACTGTTGTCAAACTTAAACATACCGAGCGTCTGTATGCTAACGGTAGAGCAGATATGTCTAACATTGATCAACATTATCGTCCAACAGACAATACGGATCCTTTTCAAACTGATGTCTTAACCTTGAGCGGAAGAGGCGAGGAAAGCTTTACGCCACACTTTAACTACAAAGGATTTCAGTACGTTGAAGTAACCAGCAGCAAGCCAATCTTATTGACTAAAGGTAGTTTAGTAGGCTTTTTTATGCATAGCGATGTTCCTCCGGTAGGTGAAATCAAGTCTTCTAACCCAACGTTAGACAAGATCTGGTTTGCCACCAACAATTCTTACCTATCTAACTTCTTTGGTTATCCTACGGATTGTCCGCAGCGTGAGAAGAATGGTTGGACTGGTGATGCGCATATTGCGGTAGAAACCGGGTTAATGAATTTTGATGGCATTACTATTTATGAAAAATGGTTGGCCGATCACCGGGATGAGCAACAGCCTAACGGCGTTTTGCCTTCAATTATTCCAACAGACGGCTGGGGCTACGAATGGGGCAATGGACCAGACTGGACCAGTACGATTGCGATTATTCCATGGAACGTTTATTTGTATTATGGCGACGATAGAATTTTAAGAAATAACTACGACAACATCAAGAGATATGTTGACCATATTGGAGATATTAGTCCATCGGGTTTAACAACCTGGGGGCTGGGGGATTGGGTTCCAGTGAGTACAAAGCCTCCTGTGGAGTTTACCTCATCCGTATTTTATTACGTTGACGCCGTGATCTTGTCAAAGACAGCTAAGCTTTTGAACAAGACAGAAGATTTTAACAAGTATGCTGCTTTAGCGCTTAGAATAAAAACTGCGTTCAATACAAAATATTTGAATACTTCGACAGGAATGTACGGAGGGGGTTTGCAAGCGGAATTTGCTATGCCATTGTATGCCGATTTGGTGCCTGAGAACCTGAAGACCAAAGTTGCCGCAAATCTTGCGAAGAAGGTTGGCGAAAGCAAAAACCATCCTGATGCCGGAATCCTTGGTGCTAAGGCCTTATTGCATGCATTAAGTGAGAACGGCTATTCAGATCTTGCCTATAAAGTGGCAGCTCAGGAAACCTATCCTTCATGGGGATGGTGGATTGTGAATGGCGCAACTACACTATATGAAAACTGGAGAATAGACGCAAAGAGTGACATTTCATTAAATCACATTATGTTTGGTGATATCGGTGCCTGGTTGTATAAAGGTATTGGCGGTATCAAAACTGATGAAAAGGCTGCAGGATTTAAAAACGTGATATTGAAACCTAATTTCGTTGTCGGACTGAACGAGTTCGAAGCGAAACATACAGGCCCATATGGTGAGATTATTTCTTCCTGGAAACGCAACGGGGATGCTGTTATCTATAAGGTTACCGTACCTGCAAACTCTACTGCAACCATTTATCTTCCATTAGCTGCCGGTAAGAAAGCATACAGTGCAGGGAAGTTGAGCACAGCGATTGTAAACGTTTCTGCTGGCCAGTATTTGTACGAAATCAAATAATATGAAGCAGGTTCCCTTTTTTGATTTAATCAGCATTGACGAATATTCGGCGACTCCCAAGTATTTGCAACTTGGAAGCGCGATCATCAATGCTGTCGAAGAAGGAAAGCTGGATAAGGCACATCTGTTGCCATCAATAAATGAATTGAGTGTAAAGCTAGAGATTTCCAGGGATACTGCGGAAAAAGGCTATAAGTACCTGAAGAACCTTGGCGTAATCAATTCTGTACCCGGTAAGGGATATTACATTTCAAACCTGGAATTCAAGCAGAAACTTAAAATATTTCTACTCTTCAATAAATTGAGTGCTCATAAAAAAATAGTCTACGATGCCTTCATAGCCGCATTGGGCGATGAGGTAGCAGTGGATTTCTATGTTTATAATAATGATTTCAGGTTGTTTAAAAGGTTTCTGACCAATAAGAAAGAGAATTATTCCCATTACGTGATTATTCCTCACTTTATCGAAGGGGAAGAGTATGCCAGAGATATCATTAATAAGATTCCTAAAGAGAAGTTGATTCTATTGGATAAAAAAATAGCAGGTGTTGATGGAGAATATGCTGCCGCTTATGAAAACTTCGAGAAAAATATTTATGAAGCGTTGGAGCAGGCGAGGGAAGAGTTGAGTAAGTACCATACGCTGAAGATCATCTTCCCGAAAAAAAGTTATTTTCCAAAGGAGATTTTGGACGGGTTCCATCGTTTTTGTCAGCAATATGCCTTTTCCCACCATGTGGTAAGCAATATCACCACTGAGCCGATCAATGAAGGAGAGGTGTTTATCAATTTGATGGAGGCCGACCTGGTGATCTTGCTGGAACGCTTGATTAGTCTTAACTTTCAGATTGGAAAAGACATAGGGGTGATTTCCTATAACGAGACACCTTTAAAAAAAATCTTACTAAACGGGATCACCACTATCTCTACGGACTTCAGGTTTATGGGTACGGTAGCGGCAGATTTGATCCTTGATAACTCGAAGAGACATATTGAGGTTCCTTTTTATTACAATAAGCGCGCTTCACTATAACAAAAATGCGCGAATTGCCTGTTTCATGATAGTACAGGACGGTTCAGCAGAACCATTCCTTTAATTTAGTAACATATATTTCTAACCAATTTATAAACTCAACAGTATGCCAGTAATCTTCGGAGTAATATTTCATTTTATAGGAGGCTTCGCTTCCGGTAGTTTCTACATTCCTTATAAAAAAGTTAAAGGCTGGGCCTGGGAGAGCTATTGGATCGTAGGTGGATTAGCCTCCTGGTTAATTGTTCCGCCAGTAGCAGCTTACCTGACCATTCCTGGGTTCATGGATATCATCAAGGCAACAAATGGCCAGATCTTATTGCTCACTTACTTTTTTGGTTTACTTTGGGGAATAGGAGGTCTGACTTACGGCCTGGGTGTGCGCTATCTTGGTGTATCACTTGGTAGTTCGATTATCCTTGGTTTGTGTTCTGTTTTTGGCGCTATTATACCATCAATCTATTATAATTTTAATCCTAAAGCGGGTAAAGATAGTTTCAATGACATGATTGGCAGCCCTTGGGGCCAATTGGTATTAGCCGGCCTGGTAGTCTGTGTGGTCGGTATCATTGTGTGTGGCAAGGCTGGAGGAATGAAAGAGAAAGACCTGATTGCATCGGGTAAAGCAGATCCTTCAAATACAGAATATAAACTTGGCATTGGCCTGATTGTTTCGATTGTCTCGGGGGTATTAAGTGCCTGTTTTGCTTTTGGTATTGATGCTGGAAAAGTAATGGCAGATACGGCAAACGAATCCTGGAAAGTCCTTCATCCAGCACAGGGAGAGTTCCTTTTTCAAAACAACGTAACCTATATCGTTATTTTATGGGGTGGATTGACGACCAACTTCTTTTGGTGTATGCTATTAAACTTCCGCAATAAAACATTTGGAGATTATACCAATAATAAGACACCTCTTCTTAAGAATTACATCTTCTCTGCCTTAGCTGGTACTACCTGGTTTTTACAGTTCTTCTTTTATGGAATGGGCGAAAGTAAACTGGGTAACGGAGCGAGTTCATGGATTTTGCACATGGCATTTATCATTCTGGTTGCCAATGCCTGGGGCTTGGTATTGAAAGAGTGGAGTGGCGTGCAGAGAAAAACATTTATTACCGTTATAGTTGGCATTGGGATCATCATCCTATCCGTTCTGATTGTGGGCTACGGTAATTCATTAAAGATATAATATATACAAATTATGACTGTTAGAACGACTGACTTTAAACATGTAAGTTATTTATGGGACGATGCAAAAGCTGCTGAAATAGCAGGAGATGAAGTTGCATTGTTGATCTACCGATCCAATTTATTGGGAGCGGATTTGCGTTTGACTAACTATGGGGGAGGAAATACATCCTGCAAGGCCATGACCAAACATCCTTTAACTGGAGAAGAAACCCGCGTAATGTGGGTAAAGGGGTCTGGTGGAGATATTGGTACTTTGAAGAAAAGTGGACTGGCAGCTTTGTATGTCGACCGGCTGGAAAGCTTGAAGAATATATACCGCGGATTGGAGTATGAGGATGAAATGGTGGAACTTTTTAATCATTGTATCTACGATCTTAGTTCTAAAGCACCTTCTATTGACACTGCGTTACATGGCTTTTTACCCTTCGATCATATTGATCATTTACATCCAGATGCAGCAATCGCAATCGCTGCGGCAAAAGATGGCAAGGAAATCACTGCTAAACTATTTAATGGAGAGATTGGTTGGGTGGAATGGCAGAAACCAGGTTTTGATCTGGGTTTACAGCTGAGACAATGTTTGGATGAGAACCCAGGGATCAAAGGCATTATGCTTGGGTCTCATGGTTTATTTACCTGGGGTAACACCGCTTATGAAAGTTATATTAATACGCTTGAGGTAGTTGAGAAATGCGCGGCATATCTGGTGGAAAACTACGGTAAAAAAGGACCTGTATTTGGGGGACAAAAAATAATAAGTTTAGCGGAAGCAGACAGAATTAAACAAGCAGCTGCTTTGGCTCCTGTATTGAGAGGCTTGTGCTCGAGTAAAAACCACATGATTGGACATTTTACTGATGATAGTCGGGTATTGGAATTTATCAATTCTAATGATCTTGATACCTTAGCGCCATTGGGGACAAGTTGTCCGGATCACTTCCTGAGAACTAAGATCAGCCCATTAGTGTTGAAGCTTGATCCTTCGGAAGATTTAAGTGATGTCGATGCCTTAAAAGTTAAGTTACTTCCCGAATTTGAAACGTACAGAGGAATGTACACTTCGTATTACGAGACATGTAAGCATGAGAATAGTCCGGCAATCAGAGACACTAATCCGGTAATTATTCTATATCCCGGTGTAGGGATGTTTTCTTTCTCGAAAGACAAGCAGACAGCAAGGGTTGCAGCAGAGTTTTATATCAATGCGATCAACGTGATGAAGGGTGCAGAAGCTATTTCTTCCTACACTTCTTTACCTCGTCAGGAAGCCTTTAACATTGAATACTGGTTGTTAGAGGAAGCGAAATTACAACGTATGCCTAAACCAAAAGCTTTATCCGGAAGGATTGCCTTGGTAACAGGTAGCGCTGGCGGCATAGGTAAGGCAATCGCAAAGAAATTTATCGATGAGGGTGCAGTAGTTGTGGTGAACGACAATGATGAAGGGCGATTGTCTGAGGCAGATTCATGGTTTGGCACTGCTTATTCCAAAGATAGTTTTACCACTGCCTTACTTGATGTAACAAATGGAGAACAGATTCGTGATGCTTTTGATGTTGCTGCTCTTTCTTTTGGTGGGGTGGATATCGTGGTAAACTGTGCTGGTCTTTCTATATCGAAACCTATTGAAGAACATACAGAGAAAGATTGGGACATCCTTTATGATGTGTTGGTGAAAGGGCAATTCTTTATCACACAGGCAGGGGTTAATGTGATGAGAAAACAAGATATTGGTGGCGATGTGATCAATATCGTTAGCAAAAATGCCTTGGTATCCGGACCAAATAATGCGGGTTATGGATCGGCGAAGGCGGCACAATTGCATTTAAGCAGATTAAATGCAGCTGAGCTTGGCGCTGATAGAATCAGAGTAAACGTGGTGAATCCTGATGCTGTGATTTCAGACAGTAAAATCTGGGCTGGAGACTGGGCAGAGGGAAGGGCAAAAGCATATGGGATTACCGTAGCAGAGCTGCCTGGTTTTTATGCAAAACGTACGCTATTAAATGAGGTTATTCTACCTGAAGATATTGCAAATGCATGTTTTGCGATAACTGGAGGTCTATTAAATAAATCAACAGGAAATGTTTTAAATGTTGATGGCGGTGTTGCCACAGCATTTGTACGCTAAAATTGAACTTATGAAACTAGAAAATTATCATATAGAATCAAACAATTCAGACCTTGTAGCTGCTCATCAGCGCAAATTAGAATTTATTAGTTCGGAAATCCCAGAATCTTCAGCTATCATTGATAAGTTAGTAGATTTTCAAATTGCTATTCCCAGCTGGGCTTTAGGAACCGGAGGAACCAGATTTGGCCGTTTCTCTTCTGGTGGAGAACCAAGGAATATTGAGGAAAAGATAGAGGACATCGGTCTTCTTCACAAGCTAAATGGGGCAAGTGGAGCAATCTCTCTGCATATTCCATGGGATACAGCAGACAATCCTGCTGCAATAAAAGCCTTAGCAGCGCAGCATGGTTTACGTTTTGACGCGATGAATTCCAACACATTTCAGGATCAGACAGATCAGGAATTAAGCTATAAGTTTGGATCACTGCAACATGTAGATAAAGCCGTTAGACAACAAGCAATTGACCATAATATTGAGGTGATTAGACAAGGAGTTGAATTGGGATCGAAAGCATTAACCGTATGGTTATCTGATGGATCCTGCTTTCCCGGTCAACTGAACTTTAGAAAAGCTTTCCAAAACACATTGGAAAGTTTGAGAGAGATTTATGCGGCTTTACCAGCTGATTGGAAGGTTTTTGTTGAATATAAAGCATTTGAACCTAATTTTTATTCCACTACGGTAGGAGACTGGGGACAATCCTTGCTGTACACCAGTAAATTGGGTTCGCAGGCTTATACCTTGGTAGATCTTGGTCATCATTTGCCAAACGCGAACATTGAGCAGATCGTTTCCTTATTGCTGATGGAAGAAAAACTGGGCGGATTCCACTTCAATGATTCGAAATATGGCGATGACGATTTGACTGCCGGAAGCATGAAGCCTTACCAATTATTCCTGATTTTTAATGAACTGGTAGAAGGTATGGATACGCGCGGAATGAACCATAAAGATGATCTGGGCTGGATGATTGATGCTTCGCACAACGTAAAGGATCCATTAGAAGATCTTTTACAATCAGTAGAAGCCATTATGATTGCTTATGCTCAGGCACTCTCTGTGGATAGGGAAGCTTTAGTTGCAGCACAGGCGATCAGTGATGTAGTTCGTTGTCAGGAGATTTTACAGCAGGCGTTCAGAACAGATGTTCGTCCACTGGTAGCAGAAGCCCGTCTACGTGCCGGTGCAGCGTTGAACCCATTAGCGGTTTATAGACAAAACAAAGTTAGGGAAGAACTGATTAAAAACCGTGGTGCCAAAACTGTTGCTACAGGACTATAAGAATGACAATAAACCGTGATGCGATACCAGTAGTTGCAGTTTTTGATGTGGGTAAAACCAATAAAAAGCTGTTTTTATTTGACGAGAACTATAAGATTGTCTTCGAAAGAAGTGCCAGGTTTACAGAAACGGAAGACGAAGATGGAGACCCATGTGAGAATTTGGAGAGCTTAAGGCTCTCCATTTTTGACTCCTTGCGTGAGGTGTTTAAGAATCCTGCTTTCGACGTGAAGTCTATAAATTTTGCTACCTATGGCGCAAGCTTTGTATACATTGATGAAGACGGGAAGCCATTGGCTCCCCTATACAACTATTTGAAGGATTATCCGGAAGATTTGAAAGCAAAATTCTATGCTGATTACGGTGGGGAAGAAGTATTCAGTAACCTAACTGCTTCACCTGTATTAGGTAGTTTAAATTCTGGAATGCAGTTGTATAGGTTCAAGCACGAAAAACCGGAGATCTTTAAAAAGATTAAGTATGCGCTGCATTTACCACAGTATCTGAGCTACCTGATTTCTGGTGAGGCTTATTCTGACATCACTAGTATTGGTTGTCACACTAATCTTTGGAATTTTACTAAAAATACTTATCACGAATGGGTGGAGAAAGAGGGTATTACGGCCAAACTAGCTCCTATTGTGCCCTCAGATAGTGTGATGCCGGCTGTCTTTCCAGGCAATAATTACACTGTAGGTGCTGGATTTCACGATAGCTCAGCAGCATTAATTCCCTATTTGGTAAGTTTCTCTGAACCCTTTATTCTTCTTTCTACAGGCACATGGTGCATTAGCCTGAATCCTTTCAATGCATCACCACTAACAGCTGAGGAATTGCAAAACGATTGCCTATGCTACTTGCAATATCAGGGTAAACCTGTTAAAGCTTCTAGGCTATTTGCAGGATATGAACATGAACAGCAGGTGAAAAGAATTGCTGAGCATTATGGAACCGATATCATCAGCTATCGGGCAGTTCCATATGATCCAAAAATCATAGAAACTTTGGAGTCCTCGACAAAGACTACTAAGGAACAAAAGGCTGGCAAAACCCTTAAAGAATCCGCTTTTGGGGACCGCGACCTTTCAAAGATAGATTCAGATATTGTAGCGTATCATCAGCTTATCCTCGATCTTGTAAACGCCCAATATGTTTCGACACAAATGGTATTGAAAGGGACGAAGGTAAAACGGATATTTGTAGATGGAGGCTTCAGTAAGAACGTGATATTTATGAATCTACTTGCAAGGGCATTCCCGAAAGTAGAAGTCTTTGCGGCCCATATGGCCCAGGCAACCGCAATTGGAGCTGCTATTGCCATCCATAAGTCCTGGAATAGTAAGCCAATGCCAAACGACATTATCGGCTTGAAATATTATTCTTTATTACAACCTCAAAAAGGCTAGTTGAACACCATTTTCGAGTAAGCTTTAGTTGCGTCAATATCCAATTGAGGCAAAACCAACACTTGAAACAGCTACTTAAGTTAGGATGAAGTCTGCTTAACCACCAAGCCCCAATATACCAGAAGTACTATTGTAATTTCCTGTAATGGGAATTTTCGGAGTTGCAGAATCTGAATTTTCAACAGTGTACTTTAGTTTTGCTTTGCCTGCTGGAGTAATCAGTTTACTTACAATGAATATAGTTTTGAGAGTTACCTCCGAGTTGGAGAGGTGGATTCTAGTTTTTCAAATTGAATGGGATGATTTGGTCTGGCAAAGAAAGATGTTTCCCAGCTCGCACCGGCAAGTGTCAATGCGGTTGTTTCTTCGTCTTTTGTCCAGCCTAGGCTGACAACACATGAATACCCCCAAATGATTAGAGTGAATAAGCCTTTTAGGAATGATCACTTTGTCAAAGATTACCAAAGTAGGCATTAAGA
>JACMPF010000180.1 GCA_014377665.1 Pedobacter sp.
AAAGATCTTTGGCTTGACTACCGGTTTGGCAGTGATGAAGATTAATTCAGATTTAGGTTATGAACCTGTCACTTATTCTGAGCTTACCCAAGATGAAGAATTTTGGAAAGGCTGTCAAAGCTGTGTGAATTTCGAGATATTGAAGATGAAAGAGCGTAAGAATTGTATGTGTACAGCGATGCTTTACGATCCTGTTGAACAGAAGCATGATGTTGCTAAAAAGTTTGCAGAAGAGCTTCATAAAAAGCCGAAGCTCTATGCACGTTTCATGAGCATAAAGTCGAGGTTGGTGGTTAAAGCTAAACCGTCTGGAAAAAAGGGGTTAAAAGCCTTGTTTTTATTAGTTACAATTTTATTTAAATAGCTGTTAATATTAAGATGAAGAAGAAAGTTGTTTTAGCGTTTAGCGGAGGTCTTGATACCTCATTTTGTTGTATTTACTTGTCTCAGGATAGAGACTTGGAAGTTCACTCCGTAATTGTTAACACCGGTGGTTTTTCTAGTGAGGAACTAAAGGAAATTGAGAAACGTGCTTATTCCCTTGGTGTTGTTTCGCATGCGGTAGTTGATGAAACTACTAATTATTATGATAGCTGTATCAAGTATTTGATCTATGGGAATGTGCTTAAAAATGCTACCTATCCGCTTTCTGTAAGTGCAGAACGTGTTAGTCAGGCAACAGCCATAGCGAATTATGTTAAAAAAATTGGTGCTGATTATGTTGCTCACGGTAGTACCGGAGCAGGTAATGATCAGGTTCGTTTTGATATGATATTTAATATTATCATACCGAATGTGGAGATCATCACACCAATCAGAGATTTAAAATTATCCCGCGAAGCTGAAATAGAATATTTAGCTGCCCGTGGTGTAGTATATAGCGCAGAAAAGGCGAGGTATTCAATCAACAAGGGTTTATGGGGAACGTCTGTAGGCGGAAAGGAAACCTTAACTTCTAATCAAACCTTACCGGAAGAAGCATGGCCTACGCAAGTTTCCGAGACTGAGCCACGTAATCTGGAACTTACCTTTGAACAAGGTGAATTGGTAGGTATAGATGGCGAAACTTTGGAGCCTGTAAAAGCGATCCAAAAGTTGCAGGCAATTGCTCAGCCCTACGGAATAGGACGAGATATTCATGTTGGTGATACTATTATCGGAATAAAAGGCCGTGTTGGCTTTGAGGCTGCGGCACCGATGGTGATTATCAAAGCTCATCATACTTTAGAGAAACATACGCTTACGAAATGGCAGCTTTCCTGGAAAGAGCAACTATCTTCTTTTTACGGAAACTGGTTGCATGAAGGTCAGTTTCATGATCCCATCATGCGCAATATTGAAGCCTTCTTAACTGATACACAAAAGATGGTGAGCGGAAAAGTATTCGTTGAATTGTTGCCTTATCGTTTTACGATTATAGGCATTGAATCTGATCATGACCTGATGAGCAATAAATTTGGAAGTTATGGTGAAATGAATAATGCATGGAGCGGTGATGATGTAAAAGGCTTCTCAAAAATATTCGGCAACCAGGTGATGATCTGGCATAAAGTGAACGGTGATGAAGATTAGAGCGGGCATTGTAGGAGGTGCGGGGTATACAGGTGGCGAAATGCTGCGTTTGCTTATTAACCATCCTTCGGTAGAAGTCGCTTTTGTAAACAGCAAAAGCAATGCAGGAAACCTGATTTCTGATGTCCATACTGATTTGATTGGCGACACAGATCTTCGTTTTACAGGAGAACTTTTTTCTGATATCGATGTGTTATTTCTATGTGTCGGACATGGCGATGCTAAGAAGTTTTTAGATGCAAATCCCATAGCTGAAGGTATTAAGATAATTGATTTGAGTCAGGATTTTAGGCTAAAAGCTAATGCAGGTTCTGATTGGGTTTACGGTTTGCCTGAATTGAATCGTGATCAGATTAAAGGTGCTAAGTATATCGCTAACCCTGGCTGCTTTGCCACCTGCATTCAATTGGCATTGCTTCCGCTTGCATCAAGAGGACTGTTAAAGTCAGAAGTCCATATAAATGCGACTACAGGATCTACAGGCGCCGGACAAAGCCTAGCACTAACATCCCATTTTAGCTGGAGAAATAATAACCTTTCTGTCTATAAAGCATTCGAGCATCAACATTTGAATGAGATTGGAGAGAGCATAAAACAACTAAGTCCTAATTTTGATAGTGCAATTAATTTCATACCACAGAGAGGCGATTTTACTAGAGGTATTTTAGCAGCAGTTTATCTGGATAGTGATTTGACTCAAGAGGAGGCAGTTGCACTATTCACTTCATTTTATGAGTCTCATCCTTTTACCCATGTGAGCAGGAAAAACATAGATTTAAAGCAGGTAGTAAATACAAATAAGGGTTTGGTGCATGTAGAAAAACATGGCGGCAAGCTGTTCATCGTAAGTATAATAGATAATTTGTTAAAAGGTGCGAGCGGTCAGGCGGTACAAAATATGAACCTCATATTTGGGTTGCCCGAAAGTGAAGGATTACGGCTTAAGGCCCAGGCATTTTAGCTGGGGTCCTAATTCCATGAACTAATTTTAACTTAATTTTTTTTTAAAATGAACTTATTCGACGTATATCCATTAAACAATATAGAAATAGTAAAAGCATCCGGCAGCACCGTC
>JACMPF010000003.1 GCA_014377665.1 Pedobacter sp.
ACCAATAAGAATCTTCTGGTGATGTGGGATGGAAAAACTATCATTAAATATATCTCGGCTAATGATGACCGGCAATTCATCAACTCTTTTATTCATGAGGATGCCCAAGGTAAGATTTGGGCTTACAGCAATACGAGCGTTAGGGTTTTAGAAGGCAAAAAATTCAGGATTGTTCCCCATCGTTCGCTGCCGATTTCTTATAAAACAGCAATCAACCTGCCCGATAAGAGCCTGGCCTTTATTGATAAGGCAGGCCTCAATGTTCGTTATGGGAACACTGAGACATTCGAGCGCACAATAGAAGCTCAGGTACTAATAGGAGATCTAGGTTACTTCTATTTGGATGAGGAAGATGGAATATGGATCAGCAATAACTCCGGGGTACACTATATAGAAAAAAATGGTTTAAGGTATAATTATATACCTAACATTGCAGCAAGCCAGGTAATCATGGATGCGAAGAACAACATGTGGTTCACTACTGCTAATGGGATTTATATGCTTCCCCGTCGGGATGAGCGCATGTATGTTATTGATCAGAACGATGGCTTATCGAGAGATGCAGTAAAAAGCATTGCAAGAGATAAAGACAAGTTCTGGCTAGGGATGGATGAAGGAACGATAAATGTTCTTAGTCTCCCTGAGCCCAAGATCAATAAAATAGTTTTGCCTAATAAACAGAAATTCAATGTAATTAAGCAGATTAACTATGACAGCCTTAATAATGCCATATACTTCTCAAGTGACTATGGATTGGGAAGAATCAACAATGCCGACAATTTTAAATCTGGTATTGATTACCTAAAGGAAAGTAACAACTCAATGTTTGTAATTAAAAGTTTCAGCATTGCTAAAGAGAAAAGCTTGTCGCTCGCGCTATCTTCCGGCGTGGTGATACTGCCCGACAGAGCTGCAAAACTGGAGTTCAATTCCTTTTCCTTCAAAAAGGGCAGTAACTTTTTCCCTGGGCGGGCATATTGTGTATTCTATGACAGCAAACAAAACCTATGGTTTTCAAGCATCACTGGTATATCAGAGCTTGCAGATGGCAATACTTACAATTATGCGCAAACGAGTTCCCTCCTTACCCGAAGAATTAATGATATCCAGGAACTGGAAGATGGCACCATTATTCTGGCCACAGATGGTTACGGTATAGTTTGTATGAAAAATGACCGTATAACAAGGGTAATAACTCAGAAGGATGGACTGGCTGATAACATTTGCAAAAAGCTCTTTGTAAAAAACGGTAAAATCTGGGTAGTTACTAACGCAGGTATAAATAAGGTAACAATCAGCCCCAAAGGACTAAGCATTGAAGCATTTGAGTATACAAATTCACTTCTTAAGGATGATGTTAACGGCCTTTACATAGAAGACCAATATGCTTATTTTGCAACCAACAGCGGGGTGGTCTATTTCCAAATCGCCCCGGTAAAGAAATATATTGAGGCTCCAAAAGCATACATCACTGCTATTACTAATAATCAAACCCAGCTAGATATTGGCAATCCCAACTACGTGCTGAACCCTTCAAACAACAGCATTACTTTCTACTACAGTGCCGTGGATTTTCAGAACAGACGTATTTCCTATAGATACCGTTTAAAAGACGATGCCAATTGGACCGAGACAAAAACAAGAAGATTAGAATTTAGCTCCCTTGAGCCAGGCAAATATACTTTTGAGCTCAGTGCGAAAAGCAATGACAGCGGCTGGAGTCAACCCGCAATCGTGATCTTTGAACTGGAAAAACATTTTTGGCAATCATTTTATTTTATAGCGATCATATTTTTGATTGGAGGCCTGATCCTTTTTAAAGCCGCGGTCAGAGTAACTCGTAGACAAAAGAATAAAGAGCAGGAGCAATTACTATTAAAGAACAAAATTTTAATGCTTGAACAACGGGCATTGCAGGCAATGATGAATCCACACTTTGTATTTAATGTAATGAACTCCATTCAACACTATATAAATACTAAAGATACCGGATCGGCAAATAAAGTTTTAACTGGTTTTGCCCGTTTGATCAGGAAAAACTTGGAGATCTGTACTAAAAGTTATATCAGTGTAGAAGAGGAAATTGAATACTTGGAGCTCTATCTGAGCCTTGAGAAAAAGAGATTCGGCGGAAAACTGAACTACCAGATCAGTGTTGACCCGGGTATTGACCGCGAAGAGACACTTATCCCTTCCATGATTTTACAGCCTTACATCGAAAATGCCATATGGCATGGAATAATGCCGAAAGACGATGGTGGAACGATAAAAGTATTCATTACTTTAAGCGCCAAAGATAGGCTTTTGATCCAGGTAAAAGATGATGGTGTGGGTATAGACAATTCTCTTAGAGAAAAAAAAGGTGAACACATTAGTAAAGGAATGAGCTTAACTAAGGAGCGTATTAATTTACTAAATCAAGTAGAACCTAATCCTATAATAATCGATATCAAGCAGAACGGGAATTCGGGCACTTTCGTGTCAATTGAAGTCCCTTTTAAATCGTAAATACCGTTAACTCAATTTTCTATACCACTTACTAACTATTAATAAATCGTTTTAATATTTGCATTAAACTTGTTATAGATATTAAAACAAACAGTGTGTTTGTAAGAACGTTCTTAGAGAATTGATTAAAGATATTTTACCTAACCTAAAACTATATCTCAATTCAGGTTTCATTTGTGTGTTAAAAAATGGTAAAGTTCAAAGCTTTACCATTTTTTTTGCCTATTCCTGTCTATCACGTTCCGAAGTGATATTATTGTAAATAACTCGTCCAACAATTTGATTTTTGTTATTTTTGGCTAACGAAAGTCACTAATGCTGATCCATGGATCCAAGAGATTTTTGTAATTTTAGACAATAAGTATAACCTCAGGAAATTATATTTTTTTTGCAAATGAAAAGTCCAAAGAAACCTATTACGAAAAGTCCATCTGAAGATCCGGATGATGAGATGGAAGACTCTGTTGAAGAAATGAAGAATGACAAGTTTGATGACGAAGATGATGACTTCGACACTCCTTTAGATGACCTGGAGACATTTGATAGCTATGGTGCTGATGATGAGGATGATGAGGATTATTAATTTTGCATGACGATCAAACCCATTGACGGTAATAAAAGCAAAAAGCAATTTTTAGACCTGCCCCGTTTCCTTTACAAAGACGATGAAAACTGGATTTCTCCGCTAGACACTGATATAGAAAACATCTTTAACCCTGATAAAAACACATTTTTTCAGCATGGTAAATGTACAAGATGGATACTAGAGGATGATAATGGACAAGCGATCGGTAGAATTGCGGCCTTTATTAACAACAAAAAAGCTCATCTGTACGATCTTCCCACTGGAGGTATAGGTTTTTTTGAATGTATAAACGACATACAAGCAGCTAATTTGCTATTTAATGAGGCAAAAACATGGCTGCAAAACCAAGGTATGGAGGCAATGGACGGTCCTATCAATTTTGGGGAGAATGACTCGTTCTGGGGCTTGCTTGTTGAGGGCTTCACCCCACCTTCTTACGGCATGAATTATAACTTCCCTTATTATCTGGATCTATTTAAGGAGTACGGCTTTGAAAAAGCATATGAGCAAATCACTAACCACCTGGCTGTACGCAAACCCTTCCCAGAGCGCTTTACAAAAATAGCTACCTGGGTAGCTAACAAGCCGGGCTATACGTTCGAGCACTTCTCTAAGAAGAATGCCGACAAATACGTTAACGACCTAATGGAGATCTATAACGATGCCTGGAAAGACTTCGAGAACTTTGTTCCTGTAAAGAAAGAAACACTCGTAGAAAGCTTTAAAAAGATGGAATTGATCATGGACGAGCAGCTGATCTGGTTTGCTTACCTGAATGGAGAACCGGCATCTTTCGTAGTTATTATACCTGACGCCAATCAAATGATCAAAGATTTTAATGGCAAGCTCGGTATAATAGAAAAATTAAAATTTATGTACAAGCGTTGGGTTGGTGTCAATAGAATGCGTGCGATAGTAATGGGTACAAAGGCGGCTTATCAAAAACACGGCCTTGAATCTGCATTGTTTATAAAATTAAAGGAATATGTTTTGCCTAAAAACCAGTATGATGAATTGGAGCTCTCTTGGGTAGGAGATTTTAACGATAAGATGTTGGCACTTCATGAAGCGACAGGTGCCACTTTCGGTAAGCGGCACTTCACTATGAGAAAGTTATTTTAAAGACTTTTTTCTCTAATTTCTTCGTAAAGATCAATGACTTTTTTCTGAAGTTTAATAATTTCCTCTTCCCTTAAAGAGAGTCTATCTTTCAGCTTATTGATTTCCTCAAAGTTTAAAGATTGCGGATTTTCTCCTTCTTTGGAGATGATGTCCATTGTTGAAACTTCGAATAAAGTAGCTATTTGATCTAATCTTGATATATTTATATCGGTAATGCCGGTTTCTATCTTCGAGAAGGCAGGTATAGAAATATTAAGACGTTTTGCTACTTCTCCCTGGCTCCAACTTTTCCTCTGACGCAATTGCCTAATGTTTTTACCTATGGTATTCATAATTTAAGTTTAGGGTGATAATTTATATTTTTGCTACATAAAGGTATTCAACTCACGTGCCAAATTGACGAGATCAAGCCCACTGTAATTGCCAGAACTCATCATTAGTAAGTTGGTGTCACGGAAATTCAGGTTTGTTAAGTAAGTTTCTAATAAAGAAATATCATCAAAAAACACTATCCTAATATCCTTAAAGGCAGATTGGACGTCTGCTTCGCTAAAAGGTTCCATTTTCTTATGTATGAATGTCTTCTTATCTATAAAAACTATAGCCACATCTGCTTTTGACATGCTGCTGTCATACTGACTAAGAAAATCTTTGTTCAAGCTGCTGAATGTATGCAACTCTATACAAGCAACAAGTTTCCTTGTTGGAAATTGCATTTTAACCGCTTCAATCGTCGCTTTTAGCTTCGAAGGAGAGTGGGCAAAGTCCTTGTAAACGTTGGTATTATCTTTAATACTTACTATTTCTAGACGTTTAGCGGCACCCGCGAAAGATGAGATCGCAGTATTAAATTGCTGCTCTGTGATGTGTAGCTGCTGGCAAATAAGTTTTGCCGCATTTAAATTCATCAAATTATGATCCCCAAATACTTCGAGTGGCGTTTCACTGGGAAGGAGGTAAGTGATTCCATTTTCAATCCGATGATCTGGAATATTATAAGGAATTTTATTAACCAGGGCCTTTGAAGCGTTAACAATTTCATTCAAGTCATGATCTGCCTCACAGTAAATCAAAGTGCCTTCTGTTTGAATCGTATCTATGAACAGCTCAAACTGTCGGATATAGTCGGCATATGTTGGGAATACATTGATGTGATCCCAGGCTATCCCACTAATTACCGCAATATTCGCTTTATACAAATGGAATTTTGGTCTTCTATCTATTGGCGATGCCAAGTATTCATCTCCTTCAATAATGATAACAGGTGCACTTTCTGTGATTTTAACCATGGTATCAAACCCCGCCAGCTGTGCCCCTACCAAATAATCAATGTCTTTGCCATAGTAGTTCAGCACATGAAGTATCATTGAAGTAATGGTAGTTTTACCATGGCTACCTCCAATCACAACCCTTAGCTTCTCCTTAGTTTGCTCATAAATGTATTCTGGATAGGAATATATTTTTAGACCAAGTTCCTGAGCTATAAGTAATTCCGGATTATCAGTCAGCGCATGCATACCCAGAATAACAGCATCCAGATCTTCTGTAATATTGTTCTCAAACCAGCCCATTTTTTCCGGCAGTAAGCCATAGTTGGCAAGGCGGGTGCTCGAAGGCTCAAAGATTGCATCATCAGAACCGGTTACCTGATATCCTTTTTTATGCAAGGCGATAGCCAGGTTGTGCATTGCACTTCCTCCTATCGCGATAAAATGTATGCGCATATGTTAATTTTTAGTAAAGTGGGCAGCT
Source organism: Pedobacter sp. (assembly GCA_014377665.1). GTDB lineage: Bacteria > Bacteroidota > Bacteroidia > Sphingobacteriales > Sphingobacteriaceae > Pedobacter. The sequence continues at coordinate 5,969 of JACMPF010000003.1, forward strand.
ACCCAGTCACCTATTTTCTTATGGTCATTGTAGTGGATAGAGAACGTTGAACATGCCTCCTTGATCATCTCCAGATCTGGCGATTCATAAAATCCACTAAAGTAAATTGTCCCCCCTGGTTTAAGTACCCTTGCGTAATCAGGAATTTGATCCAGCAAAATGTTTCTGTTGATATTTGCAAGTATGGTATCAAACTGCTGTTGCGGAATCACTTCCTTTCCACCACATATGGCTTCAATATTTGTGATGTTGTTCAAGGCAGAGTTCTCCAAAGTACTCAAATAACAGACGTCGTCATTATCTATCGCTACCAGGTCTTTAGCGCCAAGTTTTGCAGCCAGAATTGCAAGAATGCCTGTACCACAACCCATATCCAGGATTGACTTTCCATGAACATTAGCTGTTAAAAGGTATTGCATCATCATGGTTGTTGTTTGATGATGTCCAGTACCAAATGCCATCTTCGGATCAATAACGATCTCGTAAGGGTATTGCGGTTGTGGCTTATGGAAGGTGGCTCTAACATAGCATTGGTCATCTATTACCAATGGTTCAAAGTTTTTCTCCCATTCTTCATTCCAGTTTTCAGCAGCGATCTCAGTAACCGTTGTGATACAGTTCAAGTTTGAATCAAGCGCTGATGTAACACCTTCCAATTGATTAGCATCGTAAGAATCCAGGTCAATAAAGGCGGCGAAGCCATCGGTTACATCTTCAAAAGTATTGTATCCGATACTACCCAGCTCATCGATCAAAAGGTCTTTTTGGTACTCTTCAATAGTTCTGAACTGAAAGGTTACTTGAATGTATTGCATTAAGAATTGAAAGCTTTAATGATATCAAGAAAATCCCTAGATTTTAAAGATGCACCACCAATCAACCCACCATCAATATCCTCTTGAGCGAATAGTTCAGCAGCATTTTTGGGATTACAACTTCCACCATAAAGAATGCTGGTTTCTTCTGCAATAGCCATATCATATTGTGCCGCAATTTCTTTACGAATGAAGGCATGAACTTCCTGTGCTTGTGCTGATGAAGCAGTTAAACCAGTTCCTATTGCCCAAACAGGCTCATAAGCGATAACTACTTTGGAGAAATCTGCATTCGAGAGTCCGAATACACCATTCACTAATTGCGATTTTAACACGTCAAAATAGCTTCCGTTGTTGCGCTCATCAAGCGTCTCGCCAATACAGAAAAGCGGAGTAAGCCCATTCGCTAAAGCAATCACTGTTTTTTCAGCTAAAAGCTCATCAGATTCTGCAAAATACTGGCGCCTTTCGGAGTGACCAATGATCACATATTCACAACCTACCGATTTAATCATCTTCGCAGAGATTTCACCTGTATAAGCACCGCTATCTTTTTGGTGACAGTTTTGAGCACCAATGCCTACTGCATTACCACCTAGTTTAGCCAGACTGTGTAAATGAATATATGGCGCGCAAATAATCGCTACCTGATCGCCTTTTTTTTCATCCTTTACCATGTTGACGATTTCCGAAAACAACGATATGCCTTCTGAGTATTCAAGGTTCATTTTCCAGTTTCCTGCTACTATTTTCTTTCTCATAAAATATTTGATTGGATTTATAATAACTTATAAATCGTGTTAAAAGTGTCTATGTATTTTTGTTTCTGTAAATATATGCGTTAAAATATCTTTCTCCACCTGGTCGAACTCAAGGTTTCTGCGCGCACAAACTTTAGTTGCGGTTTCGAACATTTTATCGAGGTTGTAGACTTCAAATCCATGTGCACCACCCCAGGCAAAATCAGGAATAAAGTTTCTAGGGAAACCAGCACCGAAAATATTAGCGCTTACCCCGGCTACTGTCCCGGTGTTGAACATGGTGTTGATGGCACATTTTGAATGATCCGCCATGACTAATCCACAGAACTGTAAGCCCGTTTTACGGAAACTTTTAGACGTATAATCCCAGAGGCGAACCTCTGCATAGTTGTTTTTTAAATTCGAATTATTGCTATCAGCCCCAATATTACACCATTGGCCCATGACCGAGTTACCCAAATAGCCTTCGTGCCCCTTAGAAGAGTATCCCCAAATTACCGCATTATTGATCTCACCGCCAACTCTACTAAAAGGTCCTATAGTGGTTTGTCCGTAAATTTTAGCCCCCATTTTTACCTGAGAATCATGGCATAAAGCGAAAGAGCCACGGATATTGCATCCTTCCCAAACCTGTGAGTTGGCACCGATATATATCGGTCCGCCTAAACTATTGAATGTTGAACATTCCGCATTAGCACCCTCTTCCGCGAAGATTTCATCGCCAAGAAAATTGTTTGTACTACTTAGCGTTACGGAAGTTTTCCCGGCAGTAAGCAGTTTAAAATCTTTGCGCAACTCGAGGTCATTAAATTTAAAGATATCCTCTGGATAGGTGATTCTAATACAGTCTTTTGAATGAATCAGTTGTTTAAAATCGCCGCTACGGAAAGCACTGTGCTCAGCACCCGTGTCTGTTTTGTAGGCGAGAAGCAGTTCTCCAGTATAAAGTGCAGCCCCTGTTTCCAGGGTATTTATTGCATCAAGCAAGTCTTGATCCGGACAAACAGAGCCATTTATGAACAAGTTTGCCTGACTTGCAGTTGGGTATTTCAGCTGTAAATATGGGGCGGTGACGAATCCTGCCTCCGCTTTAAGGTGGTGCTCCCACTTCTGGGAGATAGTTAAAATGCCGATACGTAAATCTGCGACCGGTCTGGTGAAGGTGAGCGGAAGGAGCGTATGCCATGCAGCATCATCAAACAGATTGATTGTCATAAGCAACAAAAATAGAAAAAGTCCCGATGCAACAGCAAGAGGACTTTAAAAATAATTTGTAAAATGGTAGAATTACTTCTTAGCGTAACGAGTTTTAAATTTATCGATACGACCTGCTGTATCCACCAATTTCATTTTACCAGTATAAAAAGGATGTGAAGTATGAGAAATCTCTAATTTATAAAGAGGATATTCTTTACCATCTTCCCACTGAACAGTCTCTTTAGTATCTACACAAGATTTAGTTAAAAATTGATATTCGTTAGACATATCTTTAAATACTACAAATCTATAGTTTGATGGATGCAGATCTTTTTTCATATTGTTATATACTTATTTGTCGCTTATTTTTAAGGATGCAAATATCATGAATTTATTTCTCATTTACAACAATGTGTTGAAAAAATGTTCGTAATATGCGACAATCCCAATCTTACTTTAAATAATATCTAAAGGTAATCTTAATTTATCGATTTGAAATGTAATCGTTAAGAGTGAAAGGATTAAGGATAGGCAAAGCCTTAGTGTTAGCTCGGGTTGTGCTTTGAGTGAGGCCGCCCTCTTGCCGCAGTGAGGCCGCGGTGAGGCCGCCTTTTGCTAGAGAAAAGGCGGCCTCACCGCGGCTGGAGTGTTACTTTACCGCGCCAACAGGCAGAGCATGCCTACACCCCGCCTATTTCCTGGCAAATCTCGATTAATACCCCGTTTGTTCCTTTTGGATGAACAAAACAAACCATTTTATTGTCTGCTCCTCTTTTGGGTTGATTACTCAGAATAGTAAATCCTTCTTGCTTTAATCGTTCCATTTCTGCGTAAATATCGTCTACATCGAATGCAATGTGATGAATCCCCTCCCCTTTCTTTTCTAGAAACTTGAAAATCACACTGTCTTGATCGGTCGGCATAAGCAACTCAATTTTATTATCGCCCAGCTTGAAAAATGCGGTCTCCACAGCCTCAGAGGCAATACATTCCTTTTTATAAAAAGGTACGCCAAGCAGGCTTTCATAAAGCTTGCAGGATTGCTCCATGTTCTTGACTGCGATACCAATGTGTTCAACTTTATTCATATGCCTTAGAACCGTTATTTGAATGTAAAAATGCGGGTTTTACCTGTACGCTCATAGGTATAATTTATACTTAATGGGATACTTTTTTCGTATCTTTGTGTATTATTAAGATATATAAAAATAATGGAACTTCCTATTTACTTAGATAACAATGCAACTACACCTTTAGATCCTAGGGTTTTAGAAGCTATGCTACCCTATTTTACAAATAAGTTCGGTAATGCGGCTAGCCGTAACCATGCCTTTGGCTGGGTTGCCGAAGAAGCAGTTGATTATGCACGTGAACAGGTTGCAAAATTGATTGGATGTACTGAAAAAGAGATCATTTTCACCTCTGGTGCAACAGAGGGGGACAACCTTGGAATTAAGGGTGTTTTTGAAATGTATGCAGATAAAGGCAATCATATTATTACCGCAACTACAGAACATAAGGCGGTTCTGGATACTTGTAAGCATTTAGAAAAATTAGGCGCAAAAGTTACTTATCTTAAAGTAAAAGAAGATGGCTTAATTGACCTTCAAGAATTAGAAGCGGCAATGACTGAGCAAACGATCTTAGTAACCATTATGTATGGTAATAATGAGATAGGGGTAATACAGCCTATAAAAGAGATTGCGGCAATTGCACACAAATACGGCGCTTTATTTATGTCTGATGCTACACAGGCGGTAGGTAAAATACCAGTTGATGTAATTGCAGATGGCATTGACTTGCTTGCCTTTACAGCGCATAAAATGTATGGTCCAAAAGGAGTTGGAGCATTATATGTGAGACGTAAAAACCCAAGAGTTAAGGTTACCGCTCAAATGGATGGTGGCGGTCATGAACGTGGTATGCGTTCAGGAACGTTAAATGTACCTGGAATAGTTGGACTGGGTAAGGCCTGTGAACTTTGCCGTTTAGAAATGGACAGCGAAGCCCAGCGTTTATCTGGATTAAGGGATAAATTAGAAAGTGCGTTAACAGTTTTAGAAGAAAGCTATGTGAATGGTAACGTAGAGCATCGTTTACCACACGTTGCAAATATCTCCTTTAAATATGTTGAAGGTGAAGGTTTGATGATGGCGATGAAAGATTTAGCAGTTTCTTCTGGTTCTGCATGTACATCAGCTTCATTAGAACCGTCTTACGTTTTGAAAAGTCTTGGATTATCAGATGATTTGGCACACTCTTCGATACGTTTTGGCTTAGGACGCTTCACTACGGAGGAAGAAGTTGATTATGCGATTGAACATACAAAGAAAGCAGTAAACCACCTTAGAGACCTTTCTCCACTTTGGGAAATGTTCAAAGAAGGAATTGATTTAAGTAAAATAGAGTGGGCAGAACACTAATTAAAAAAAGATAACATGGCGTATTCAGAGAAAGTAATGGAACATTATACCAACCCAAGAAACGTTGGTACTTTAAATAAAGATAGCAAATCAGTAGGAACAGGATTAGTTGGCGCACCGGAGTGTGGTGATGTAATGCGTCTTCAGATTGAGGTGGATGAAAACAATGTGATCACTGATGCCAAATTCAAAACATTTGGTTGTGGATCGGCAATTGCTTCATCTTCTTTAGCTACAGAGTGGTTAAAAGGTAAAACTGTTGATCAGGCTATGGAAATCGATAATATGGACATTGTTGAAGAGTTAGCATTGCCACCTGTTAAGATTCACTGCTCTGTATTGGCTGAGGATGCTATCAAATCGGCAATAAATGACTTCCGTGTTAAAAACGGTTTAGCGCCAATTGAGTTGGCGAAGTCACATCATTAATTAATACCAATACTATGATCACGATAACTGATAAGGCGAAAAGCAAAATTGACCACTTGATGCAGGATGCAGCAATGGATGAAAACTATTTTTTGCGTGTTTCTGTTAAGGGTGGTGGCTGTTCTGGTCTTTCCTACAACCTTGATTTTGATAATGAGGAACAAAAAGGAGATCAGTTTTTTGAAGACAGAGGAATAAGGATCGCATTAGATATGAAGTCTTTTCTTTATTTGGCCGGCACTGAACTTGATTTCTCAGATGGATTGAACGGAAAAGGATTCAATTTCCACAATCCAAATGCTAGCCGCTCTTGCGGTTGCGGCGAGAGTTTCTCAGTTTAATATTCAATTACTATATTTGAAAGGGCGCTTCGGTGCCCTTTTTTTTGTTATATCAATATACTGTACTAAACACTAACCGAGCTAACTCATTTCATATGGTATCATTTAATGAATTTTCTACCATTCCAAGCTTATTAAGGAATGTTGTTGAAAATATTCATAAACCTGAGGACACATTTTTAATTCATAAAAAAGGAGATAACTGGGAAGAAATTTCCTACAGATCGACACTGAATGCAGCCGATGCTGTGTCTGCTTTCTGCCTTGACCATGGCATTACCAAAGGGGATAGAATGGGCCTTATGATCGAAAACTCACCTGAGTATGTTTATTATGATCAGGGTATTCAGCAAATCGGCGCCATTAATGTGTCCATATACCCCACGCTATCAGAGCATGAAGTAGAGTATATCATTAACGATTCTGGGATCAAAGCATTATTAATAGGCAACACTTTCCTATTTAAGAAAGTGTTGAAGATCGCAAATAATTGTAAAGATTTACTTTATATCATCCCATCGTTCGAAGAGTATACAAAAGTGGTGCTTTCACCGGATCTACGTGCAAAAGTGCTTTATTTTGAAGACATCCTGGCAAAGGAAGGAAAGTTGGAAGCTGGAGTTGTTCAACAAATAACGGACATAAGAGAATCTTTGAGACCAGCAGACACTTCTGCACTTATTTATACCTCAGGCACCACAGGTACGCCAAAAGGCGTGATGCTGTCGCACAATAACTTCGTTAGAAATGTTGAGGTTTGCTTACAGCAGATCCCAGTAATTGACGAAACAGAAACTTTCCTTTCCTTTTTACCACTTTCGCATGTTTTTGAGCGCACGGCGACTTACCACGTATGCTGTGCTCAGGGTTGCAAGATTGCTTTCGCGCAGAGCCTTGAGCTGTTGGCCAAAAATATGGGAGAAGTTAGGCCAACTGTAATGAGTTGCGTACCAAGACTGTTGGAGAAGATCCACGACAAGGCGATCAAAAGTGGCACTTCGGCAGGTGGAACCAAGGCTAAGATTTTCCTATGGGCATTAGATATTGGACAAGCTTATCGCCAGAAGAAAGAGGCTGACCAAAATCCTGGATTGTTACTCTCACTTAAAAAAGCAATTGCTGAGAAGTTGGTCTTTAGCAAAATAAAGGAGAAAACAGGTGGTAGGTTAAAATTTATGATTTCTGGCGGTGCCGCCTTGCCAAAGAATGTTGGAGAGTTTTTCGGAAATTTGGGTATTAAGATTTTGGAAGGCTTTGGCTTAACAGAAACCTCGCCGGTAATGTCGGTTACAGAATTCCATAGACAGGTTTACGGCACAGTTGGACGAGTGATTCCCGGCATTGAAATTGGCATTCAGGACATTGATACCAAGCATATGGTAAATGTTCAGACCCATGATACCTTTAAGGAAGATTTTACCTGTGAAGAGGGAGAGATTTTAGTAAGAGGACATTGTGTGATGCAGGGCTATTTCAACAAGCCTGCGGAAACTGCAGAAGCAATAGACAAAGATGGCTGGTTCCATACTGGTGATATCGGCCGGTTCTTCAAAGGAAACCTACAGATCACCGATCGATTGAAGAACATGATTGTAAATGCCTACGGGAAAAATGTATATCCTACTCCTGTAGAAAATATCTATTTGAAGAGCTTAAAAATTGATCAGCTATTTTTGATTGGAGATAAAAGAGAATATTTAACAGCTATCATCATTCCTAATCAGGAAAATCTACAGGAAGCCTTTAATTTACCCCTTTCCTTTTTTGCGAAACCAGATCTTTTTATCGAAGAAAAGGAAATTCTTGATTGGATTGGGAAAGACATTAAAAAGTATGCGGCAGACTTAGCTAAGTTTGAGCGCATCAAAAATTTCAAAATCAAGAGGCATCCTTTTAGTATGGAGGAAGGGGAGATTACCCCAACTATGAAACCGAAAAGAAAAGTTATTGAAAAGAAATATGCAAAGATAATAAATGACATGTATACAGAATCTGTCGAAGCAGATTAAATAAATGTCTATTTTTGCAGGAAATATGGCTATAAGCCCTTCACATTACATATATGAGTACAGGACTATCAGAACAAGAAGTATTACGCCGTAGCTCGCTTACGCAATTGCGCGAGCTAGGGATCAATCCATATCCTGCTGAAGCATTCGAGATCAATGCAAATGCAGCAGACATATTAGCAAACTACGATTTAGATAAGACAGCATATAAGAATATCAGTATTGCAGGAAGAATCATGACTCGCCGCATTATGGGTCCTGCTTCATTTGTTGAATTACAGGATTCCACTGGTAGAATTCAGGTTTACTTGAAAAGAGACGAGCTTTGTCCGGGTGAAGATAAAACGCTTTACAACACCGTGTTTAAAAAACTACTAGATCTGGGAGATTTTATTGGGATTAAAGGATACGTTTTTACTACTCAAACAGGCGAGATATCGATCCACGTTACTGAATTTACTTTACTGTCTAAGTCATTAAAACCACTGCCTATCGTTAAACGGGATGAGGAAGGAAACATCTATGATGGTTTTACCGACCCTGAATTGCGTTACAGACAACGTTACGTGGACTTGACTGTGAACCCTGATTTTAAGCAGATTTTCATCAACCGCTCTAAAGTGATTAACACGATGAGGGCTTATTTTGACGACAAGGGATGGATGGAAGTGGAGACTCCGATCTTACAGCCGATCCATGGTGGTGCAGCCGCACGTCCATTCAACACCCATCACAATACATTAGACATGCCTTTATACCTTCGCATAGCTAACGAATTGTATTTGAAAAGGCTGATCGTCGCGGGTTTTGATGGAGTATATGAATTCGGTAAGATGTTCAGAAATGAAGGTATGGACCGTACGCATAATCCGGAGTATACTTCTATGGAGATCTATGTTGCCTACAAAGATTATATCTGGATGATGGGAATGGTAGAAGAATGCTTCGAGCAAATTGCAGTAGCAATTCATGGATCTGCAATTGTTCCTGTTGCTGAGCA
>JACMPF010000027.1 GCA_014377665.1 Pedobacter sp.
GTTAACAACAACATTATTAAAACAAGTTTGCAGACCTATAGCAATCTTAACTTCCTGGGTACCGATCCGAAGTTTGTAGACGTAATTGGAGGTAATTTTCGACTTCAGTCTGGGAGTCCAGCAATAAATAAAGGCATAGACTTGAGTTTAGACCCTTTCTATGGTTCCTATTTAAAGAGCGACCTCAACAATTCAGCAAGATTATTCCCCTCAAAACTAGGCTGTTACGAGCATTAAATAAAAAATTGAATCTTCTTGCAACAATTGATAAAACATCACGTTTATATTGGTGAGAGCGTTAATTTAGATGGTAAGGGTCGATATTTTCTTAAATGAGATATCGACCCTTTACTTTTAAAAAAAAATCAATAATAATTTGGAAATTGAAAATAATTTCGTTCCTTTGATTCCGAGAGCGTTAATTTAGGGGTCGATAATTTCATGCAAATGATTTATTGGCCCTTTTTTATTGCCTTCTTATTTCCTAATTGTCTGGAATCTATTATCTATTTGTCTGGAATTGTTGATAGATCACGTCTTTGATCTCGTTAGGTTTAAAAGGCTTTAATACGTGCCCAGTCATTCCCGAGGCCTTAAACTTAACCTGGTCTTCTTGACGTGCAGACGCTGTTAACGCAATAATCGGAACACTTTTGAAATAGTCGCCTTCTAATTCTCTAATGATGCTGGTCGTTTCGTAACCATCGAGTCCGGGCATCTTAATATCCATGAATATCAGATCAAATTTTTTATTCATGATCTTTTGAATCGCCTCCTGACCACTGATTGCAAACTCTAATACAAAGCCCATTTTACTTAATATTCTGTTTGCGATAAGAATGTTGATCTCATTATCGTCAACTACCAGAATAGATTTACCTGCAAAAGACGCATTCGGCTGGCTATCTTGCACAAGCGTAAAATCAGTGGAAACTTTGCCGAAGCTTAGGGTGAAAGAGAAGGTACTACCCTTTCCTTCTATGCTTTCTACAAGAATCTCGGAGTTGTACAGCTTTAATAATTTTTTAGTAATTGCGAGACCCAAACCTGTACCTCCGTATTTCCTGGAGATATTTGTTTTGGCTTGCGTAAAAGTTTCAAAAATGTAAGAAAGTTTATCTTCTGGAATTCCTATTCCTGTATCTTTTACTTCGAAGAGGATTTGAACACTTGCGTCATTTTCTTCTACTAACTGAATGTGTAGATTAACTTTACCATGACCCGTAAACTTAATGGCATTACCCAAAAGGTTCATCAGTACCTGGTATAATCTCGTCTTATCTCCCAGAACTAATTCAGGAATGTGCGCGGTAGAAAGTTCAAGTTTATTGCCTTTCTTAGCGGCGCTAACCTGAAGGGAACTGACAATGTCTGTAGCCAGAGATTTGATATCTAGAGGCACTGATTCCAATATTAAATTACCGGTTTCTATTTTGGTAAAGTCAAGAATATCATTGATAATGTTCAACAAGTTCTCTGCAGAAAACTTCAATATATTAAGGTCATCTATCTGGGATAACTTTGGGTCGTTTTCTAACAACAAATGGGTCATCCCTATCACAGCATTTAGAGGTGTCCTAATTTCATGACTCATCACAGACAGGAACATTTCCTTGGCTTCGCTCAATTGTAATGCCTGCTCTTTAGCTTCTATTAGATCCCGCTCCACCTGCTTGCGCTCAGTGATATCAGCTATAAGATCGATTTGCCTGATTACTTTTCCTTTATCATCAACAACAGGAGTTGTGGCTACCGATAACCAAATCAGTTTGCCCTCTTTAGTAGTTGCTTTTACCTCGATGCTATAAGATTCATGATTTTCTGCTTTGTTTCGGGATTCTGCAAGCAAATCGCGCTGGCTCTCTTCATTTGCGATGATGTTGCCTAGCCGCTCTCCTTGAATTTCAGCAAGCGTATAACCAATTAGTTTCTCCAGACTATTATTTATCCAGGTTGTGTTCCCCTCCCGGTCGGAAATATTAACTCCCGTATCGGTTTGACTAGCAACAAGAGAGAGCAATTGTACCTCCTCATCTGCCTTTTTCTTTTCTGTGATATCAATAATGATCTCTACCTCAATATCAACTTCACCTTCCTCATTCAACACTACGGTATTGTAGATAGACAACCATATTGGTGTTTTATCTTTCCTGTAAGAAAGCAGATCAACGGTGAAGGACTGATTTTGTTTAATCATCTCTCTAGCTTTTGCAAGAAGATCGAGGTCTGTGTTCGGACCTACTATCAAATCACCCAGGCGCTTTCCTTTAAGATCTTCTAGAGTAAAGCCAGTGATCTTCTCAAACGCCGCATTTACCCAGGTAACATGATTATTAGAATCGTTGATGACCACGGCGTTGTTCACCTTACTGGCTACAAAAGAGAGTTTCATCAGTTCATTCTCCACTCTTTTGCGCTCTGTAATATCTCGACCATAGGTATACCAACGACCACTTTTGACTACCATATTCCAACTTACCCACCTCACCACGCCTGTTTTGCTAACGATTCTAAAATCTACGCTAAACTTCTTGAGCTTATTTCTAAGGCCATTTTCTAACAGTGTTAATAATCGTGTCTTATCTTCGCCGTAACAGAATTCCCACATCGTAAGACCTATAGCTTCCTCGGCAGAGTATTCCAGAATGGGCGTGACCGCATCATTTATGAAAAGAATCTTACCAGTATGGTCTAGAATACAGTGAATCTCCGGAGAAACGGTGGAAAGGTTCAGCAGCTCTTCAAAACGGTTAGTTTTTACTTCAAGGTCCCTACTCTTTTTTCGAAGGGAAAGATGAGTAATGATCTCACGGGCCAGGATTCTTAAGCCTTCTTTCTGATCTTCAGTTAAAGAACCTGGTTTGGTGTCATATACACTGATGACACCTAGCTTAAATCCATTGTCATCAATTAGCGGTGCTCCCGCATAGTAACGAACATTAGGGCTCCCCTGAACCCGCGGATGGTTTATAAAACGTTCATCCAACAAGGTGTCTTTGACCTCCATTATCCCATCATGTTGAATGGTATAATGACTAAAGGAAATATCTCTTGGCTGAGTGTGGGCTGAACCGCCAACGATAGCTTTTATGAAGAGCATGTCTTCATCAACCAATGAGATAAAGGCGCTGGGCATGTTGCACACCAAAGCCGCCAGTTTAACGATATTGTTAAATTCCAACTCTTCAGAGGTATCTAATATATCATACTGCCGCAGTGCTTTGACGCGATCATCTTCGTTTGCTGATGAATTAGTGCTGCTTCTAGGTAACATTAAATAGTTTAAGCCAGGTGCTTATTTGTATAATGGGAACTTACTTACTAAAGAAATTACCTGCTCTTTAACCTGCTGTAAGTTTTCTTCATCTTCAGGATTTTTGATCACTTGATCAATCAAATCTACGATCTGTTGCATTTCCCCTTCTTTGAAACCTCTGGACGTGATGGCTGCTGTCCCAACACGAATACCTGAAGTTACAAAAGGGCTTTTGTCATCAAAAGGAACCATATTTTTGTTGACAGTAATATCGGCTTTTTCAAGTGCTTGTTCAGCAACTTTACCTGTTATATTTTTATTACGTAAATCGATTAACATCAAATGGTTATCTGTACCTCCAGAGATTATACCATAACCTTTGGCTACAAATGCCTTGGCCATTGCCTGTGCATTTTCCTTAACTTGAGTAATGTAAACTAGGTACTCATCGCTTAGTGCTTCACCAAAAGCAATTGCTTTTGCAGCAATAATGTGCTCTAAAGGGCCGCCTTGAGTTCCAGGAAACACAGCCATATCCAATACTGAAGACATCATTCTAAGCTCCCCTTTAGGTGTTTTTAAACCAAATGGGTTTTCAAAATCCTTACCCATCATAATCATACCACCACGAGGGCCTCTCAACGTTTTATGTGTTGTTGTGGTTACAATGTGACAATGTGGAAGTGGATTGGCCAGCAATCCACGAGCGATCATACCCGCAGGATGTGAAATATCTGCCAACACCAATGCACCGATTTTATCAGCCACACTTCTAATAAATGCATAATCCCATTCTCTGGAATATGCTGAAGCACCGCAAATAATCAGTTTCGGCTTCTCTTTAAGGGCGATCTCTTCCAATTTCGCATAATCAATAAGACCGTCTTCCTTCTTAACTCCATAAAAAAATGGATGATACAATTTGCCTGAGAAATTAACAGGTGACCCATGCGTTAAGTGACCGCCGTGTGAAAGATCGAAACCCAGTATTTTATCTCCAGGTTGAATAACAGCTAGCATCACTGCCGCATTAGCCTGCGCACCTGAGTGTGGTTGTACATTTGCCCATGCCGCGCCAAATAATTTCTTTGCACGTTCTATAGCAATAGTTTCTATTTCATCTACCACCTGGCAGCCTCCATAATACCTTTTGCCCGGAAGCCCTTCAGCATATTTATTAGTTAAACAAGAACCCGCAGCTTCCATTACCTGCTTGCTTACAAAGTTTTCTGAAGCGATTAGTTCCAGCCCGTTTTCCTGACGGTCCAATTCCCTGTCAATCAAATCAAAAATTAAAGTATCTCTAGTCATTTAGTAAAGTATATTTTTGTAAAATTAATGTTTTTCCTTCTTAATTTGATAACAAAATAGCTTACTTTGTGCTTCTATCCGACAAAAAAAGCTACATGGAAGATATTAACGGTCCATTTTTACCAAACATCAACTTGCCTGCTGATCTTAAGCAGTATAAGGAAGAAGACCTAAAGCAAATAAGTCAGGAATTACGCCAGTATATCATTGATGTGGTGAGTGTAAATGGGGGCCATTTTGGTGCCAGTCTTGGTGTTGTTGAACTTACTGTTGCCTTGCACTATGCTTTAAATACCCCATATGACAAGTTAGTTTGGGACGTTGGTCACCAGGCTTACGGACATAAAATTCTTACTGGTCGCAAGTCAGTTTTTCATACCAATAGAATTCTTAACGGTATCAGTGGCTTTCCAAAAATAAGCGAAAGTGAATATGACACCTTTGGTGTTGGCCACTCTTCAACTTCCATATCTGCTGCTTTGGGAATGGCTGTAGCCTCTCACATAAAAGGGGAAACTGACCGTCAGCATGTTGCCGTAATTGGCGATGGCGCCATGACAGCCGGACTTGCTTTTGAAGGACTAAATCATGCAGGTATAGAAGACTCCAACTTATTGGTGATTTTGAACGACAACTGTATGTCGATCGATCCAAATGTTGGCGCACTAAAAGAATACTTGACTAGCATAACTATCTCTAAATCATACAACCGTTTTAGAGATGACATTTCAAGTGTGCTCATCAAACTTTCAGAACTTGGCCCTAATGCACATAAGTTTGTTAAGAAGATTGAAAAAAGCATAAAGGGGACCTTGCTTAAACAGAGCAACCTTTTTGAGGCATTAAACTTTAGATATTTTGGCCCTGTTGATGGGCATGATGTGGTTAGATTAGCACAGGTTATTAAGGAGTTAAAAGATATACCCGGGCCTAAGCTTTTACATTGTGTAACTGTTAAAGGAAAAGGTTTTGCACTGGCAGAAAAAGATCAAACGAAGTGGCACGCACCAGGTTTGTTTGATAAAATCACCGGTGAGATTAAGAAATCTGTGATCGACAAGCCACAACCGCCAAGATATCAAGACGTATTTGGACATACCCTGGTTGAACTGGCAGAAGAAAATAAGAAGATTGTAGGTATCACCCCTGCCATGCCTTCTGGCTCTTCCATGAATATTATGATGAAGGCAATGCCTGAGCGCTCTTTTGATGTGGGTATTGCAGAACAGCATGCGGTTACCTTCTCTGCAGGACTTGCCACCCAGGGTCTTGTACCTTTTTGCAACATTTACTCCAGCTTCATGCAGCGGGCATATGATCAGGTTATCCATGATGTAGCGATTCAAAACTTAAACGTTGTGTTCTGTTTAGACCGTGCTGGATTAGCTGGTGCGGATGGAGCTACACACCACGGGGCATACGACCTCGCTTTTATGCGCTGTATTCCTAATATGATTGTGTCTGCTCCTATGAATGAAGAAGAATTGCGCAATCTGATGTATACTGCTCAGCAGGATAACATGGGCCCATTCGTGATCCGTTACCCTCGAGGAAACGGCGTGATGGCCGATTGGAAACGTCCATTTAAAACTATTGAGATTGGTAAAGGGCGGAAGATCTGTGATGGAGAAGATGTAGCTATTCTAACCATTGGTAACGTTGGTAATTTCACTGTTGAAGCTTGTAAAGAACTTAATAGTGAAGGTATCCATCCTGCGCATTATGATCTACGCTTTGTTAAGCCACTCGATGAAGTATTGCTTCACGACTTATGTAAA
>JACMPF010000181.1 GCA_014377665.1 Pedobacter sp.
TCTGAATACATTAAGGAGTTCAGCAAAGGAAATGCTCCTTTCTTTTTATATGTGGCTCATAATGCACCTCACTGGCCTGTGCAGGCCCTGCCGGAAGACATAGAGAAATACAAAGACACCTACAAAATGGGCTGGCAAGCCATTAGAAAGGCGCGCTATGAAAAGATGGCTAAGCTTGGTTTAATCGACACGGCGACCACAAAACTATCAGACAGAAACCCGGCAGATAAGTTATGGGCAAACAATCCAAATCAAGAATTTGACGCAAGAACAATGGCCGTTCATGCCGCAATGATCGATCGCATGGATCAGGGCATAGGAAAAATGATGAAAACATTAGAGCAGACCGGTCAGATAGACAATACGATTGTGATCTTTCTAAGCGACAACGGAGCCAGTGCAGAAATGAGTGATGGTTATGGGCCGGGTTTTGATCGGCCCGATCAAACCAGAGCTGGGGCACCAGTTTCCTATACCAGATATAAAAACGTGATGCCAGGCGGAGAAAACAGCTTCTTTTCTATCGGACCAAACTGGGCCAATGTGGCGAATACACCGTACAAACTATGGAAATATCAGTCGTTAGAAGGTGGGATACATACACCTATGATTGTTTCCTGGCCAAAGGGAATCAAAAATAAAGGCTCAAGAACGGACGAAATCGGCCATGTGATGGACTTCATGGCAACCTGTATTGATGTTGCAGGCGCAAAATATCCGAAGGAGTTTAACGGCAACGACATCACCCCGCTTGAAGGCCGAAGTTTAGCTCCGGTGTTTCAAGGCAAGGTTCTAACAGGCGAAAGACCTTTGTTTAATGAGCATGAAGGCAGTAAGTACGTACGGTACCAAAACTGGAAACTGGTAGTTGCAGGTCCCGACCGCAGCTGGAGGTTGTTTGATATGAAAAACGATAAGGCAGAAATGAAAAATCTGGCTGCACAATATCCGGAAAAAGTGGTTAAGCTGACTAAAATGTGGGATGAATGGGCGACTAAACACCACGTGCTACCTAAACCATAATACAGACTGATATTCCCGATAATTCAACTTAACTTTAAAGACACTATTAGGGTCCTGTAGTTAACAGATTATGGATTAATCCGGGAACTGGTCTTAATTAACAAAGAGATAACAGGGACATAGCAGGGACGTAACAGGGAGGTAACAGGGACATTATCCCTATCAACTCCTTTTTAACTCCTACTTAACTACCTGTTACATACTGTTTACCTAAAAGCAGTGTATAATCCCAAATCGAGCGCAACTAGTATCTGAGATAGCCCAGGCTATTAATACTTCAAGTGGGCGACCTATTTAGAAAGGTAAAGTGGGTGAATATGCCAAGTCCGGCGATAACTCGCTAAGTGTTGATCTTAGTTTTGATGGTTGTTCTGTATTTAGTGATTATCCAAACAAAAATCCCTACTAAGGCTAAGTCGTACACTAAATTGAGCTTTACATACCTGAATACTGTATAATTCATCTCCGGATGATCAACAATCGTTATATGCAGGTAAGGAAACGGAAAGCCTGCTTCAACAAATGAAAATTGATTCCAGAGAAACGGGAGTGCTGATATTAATACAAAGGAAACAATAAACATTAAAATATACTTCATACGCTCAATTTAAGTTACCGGGTATTAAAATTAATATTGAATCAATGTTACATCGAACGTGTAAAATAATCTAAAAAACTATAAGCACAAAAAAGAGGCTGATCATTTTTTATCAATGATACAGCCTCTTTTACATATTAAGCTAGTACTATTTCGCCTTTTTGAAACGATCAGCAACAGCATCCCAGTTTACGACATTCCAGAATGCAGCAATATAATCTGGTCTTTTGTTTTGATATTTTAAGTAGTAAGCATGTTCCCAAACATCCATTCCAAGAATTGGCGTACCTTTAACTTCAGCGATATCCATTAGTGGATTATCCTGATTAGGGGTAGAAGAAACGGCCAATTTGCCGTCTGTACCTACGCTAAGCCAAGCCCATCCAGAACCGAAACGGGTAGCACCAGCTTCAGCAAATTTAGTTTTAAAGTCGGCGAATGATCCAAATGCAGCATTGATTGCTTCAGCAAGGTCAGCTTTTGGCTCGCCACCTTTGTTTGGACCGATTACTTCCCAAAACAAAGAGTGATTGTAATGACCACCACCGTTATTTCTAACTGCAACTGGAAATTTAGATATGTTTTTAACGACCTCTTCAATGGTTTGAGTAGCCTCTGGCTTACCTTCTAATGCTTTATTTAGGTTGGTAACATAAGCCTGATGGTGTTTACCATGGTGAATTTCCATAGTAGTTTTATCAATATGCGGTTCTAATGCGTCTGTTGCGTAAGGTAACGCAGGTAATTCAAAAGCCATGTGATATGTTTTAAGGTTAAAAATTTATTTTCAATGCAAATTAAAGTAATTTAACCTGCATTGTTCCTACCAAATATAACAACTTTTTACCCTCTTTTGTTCTGAAAAAACTTAGTCATCAGTACGCCACAAAGCTCAGCAAGTATGCCACCTTTGAGTACTGTCTTGGGATGAAGCAAGCTAACTCCCTTGCTAATGAAGCCCCTTTTTGGCTCGGAAGCACCATATACAATTCGTCCAATTTGGGTCCAGTAGCTTGCACCGGCACACATTACACATGGCTCAATTGTGACGTACAAAGTACAATCGCGCAAATACTTTCCTCCAAGGGTTTGAGCTGCTGCTGTAAATGCCTGCATTTCTGCATGTGCGGTTACATCATTAAGCTGCTCCGTTAAATTATAACCTCTCCCAACGATTCTACCCTTACATACCACAATGGCTCCTATAGGAATTTCTTCTGCGTCAAAAGCTTTCTTAGCTTCCAGCAAAGCCAGATTCATAAAGTGCTCATCTTCCGCTTGCGGGTTATTGTCATCAGAAAAATTGTAAAAACTCATGTGCCAAAGATATAACTATATCATTTTACTTCCATTAGGAACCGTCCCCCCCAAGGCAGTTAGTACTATATTCCCATATTCGTCAGCAAAGCCTGTAACTAAAAACTCAGACACAAACCTACCAATCTGCTTTTTAGGGAAATTAACCACTCCAACAATCTGTCTTCCAACCAACTCTGAAATGGTATAACGACTAGTAATCTGCGCACTGCTCATTTTAACACCAAACTCACCAAAATCCACCCTTAATTTGTAAGCAGCTTTCCTGGCCTCAGGAAACTCAAATACCTCGAGTATGGTTCCTGCTCTTAGTTCTACCTTCTCAAAATCATCCCAGGTTATCTCTTCCATAACATATCGTTTAACTAATCGAAATTACGATTTCCTCAGAAAAGACGGCTACAAAGTTTGTATCCCGCCCTTCCCCTCTTCCTTCCCTCTTCTTCCCCTCTTCTTCCCCTCTTCTTTTCTAAAAAATTCAGCTTCTCATCGTCGGCCTAGGAAATTTTGCACTTCTTCAGTGCAAAAGATTCCAGCCGCAGAGGAGAACGCTTAATTTTTCTGTTACTTTTGCGCTATGATCGATATCATCCTTAAAAAAGGCAAAGAAAAAGCTGCAATTCTTCGCCACCCCTGGATCTTTTCAGGAGCGTTAGACAAGATTAAAGGCAAACCAGCTAACGGCGAAATTGTAGCAGTGTGGTCGGCCAGCCAGGAATTTCTTGCTTATGGGTATTTTAACGACCAATCCAGAGTTGCTTTACGATTAATGGAATGGGATCAGGAAGTAACGATCGACGAAGCCTGGTACACGCAGAAGCTGGAGAAAGCAATCGCCTCTAGGGCACACATTCTGGATGAGCATACCAACACCTGCCGACTGGTATTTAGTGAGGCAGACTTGTTACCAGGATTGATCATCGATAAATATGCCGACTTCCTATCGGTTCAAATCTTAAGCGCGGGTATTGAAAACGTTAAGGATACGATTATTAACATCCTGAGGTCTTTATTGAATCCGAAAGGGATCTTCGACAAGAGTGATGCTGCTGCGCGTAAACATGAAAACCTGGAGTCTGAGCAGGGATTATTATGGGGAGAAGAGCCGCCTGAGTTTATTGAAGTAAAAGAGAACGGAGTGGTTTACCACATTAATATTGCCGACGGGCAAAAGTCTGGTTTTTACTGCGACCAACGTGACAATAGAGAAATTCTTGCGGCGTATTCAAAAGAAAAAAGTGTTTTAGACTGCTTTTGCTACAGCGGAGGCTTTACTTTAAATAGTCTGAAAGCTGGCGCATCGCATGTGACCAGTGTAGACAGTTCTGCATTAGCGCTCGAAACTTTAAAACAAAATCTGAAGCTCAACGGCTTTTCCGAAGAGAGCCAGACCAGCGTACAATGTGATGTAAACAAGCAATTACGGATATTTAAGGAGGAAAATAAAAAGTTTGGGGTCATAGTGCTAGATCCACCAAAATATGCGCCATCACGCGCTGCACTAGACCGTGCGGCAAGGGCATACAAAGATCTAAATAGGTTGGGGATGCTATTATTGGAGCCTGGAGGTATTCTTGCCACCTATTCCTGTTCTGGCGCGGTTGATATGGAAACTTTTAAACAGATCATTGCCTGGGCAGCACTTGACGCAGGTAGAGAGGTTCAGATCATCAAGCAATTCCATCAGCCGGAGGATCATCCCATTAGGTTGTCTTTCCCA
>JACMPF010000028.1 GCA_014377665.1 Pedobacter sp.
CTAAAAGAAAACCCCTTTACTGTTTGTCAATTGGCCTATCGTGAAAATCTTCCGAAGAGCTACCAGTACCATCTTCATGGGTATTGTCAACATCCTTGTCTGAGGATCCGACATAGCCATCATCTTTTAATGAATCTGCACCTTGAGTCCCCGTATTGTCTAACCCATCTCTGGGACCTTTAGGTTGAAAAGGATCTGGTTTTTTCTTCGTTTCCATAACTTGCTATTTTAATGAATAACAAACGACAAAGCCGGTAGTTTTTAAAAACTACCCCAAGACTTACAACGAACAGTTGAGGGATGATCACTTCCCAGTATTGGGATCACTCTTAAAAATCCTTATCGCACAACCCCCACCTGGTGCAAGTTTTACTGTTAACAATTCACCTTTCTTTATCATCTTCTCAAGCTTAACCAAATGATTTGGTTGTTCTGCTGAGTCTTCTGCATCCATATAAATCTCCGCTCTATACTCCCCCTTCTCCAAAAAATTTAAAGGAATATCGATTGATCTGCCTGAGCTACTATTTATAGTCCCAACATACCATTCATTCTTATGCTTCCTTGCAATAGTTAAAAAACCATCGAGTTCTGCATTTATCACTTTGGTTTCCTCCCAAACTGTCGGTACCTTTTGAATAAAATCGAAACCTGGCTCACCTTCGTAGGCTTGCGGATAGTCTGCAACCATATTTAAATAACTTTCCAGCACGACGTACATTGCCAACATATGCGTCCTCGTCCCAACCATTGTAGGCCTGATGTACTTAGGCTTAAAATCGCTGGGCTTAACTACTCTAAAACCTCCCAAATGGTAATCACTAGCCCCCGCAATCATTCTTGTAAACGCAATATCCAGGTCATGATCAGGAGTAATCGGATTTACCAACCACTTGTTCTGCTCGTAATTAAACGTACCTTCTCGGGTAAATTCATTCGGATACGTTCTATTTAAACCTGTTGGCTTAAACGCGCCGTGAAACTGAATAAAAAGATGATGAGCTGCAGCACGTTCCAGAATCTCTTCCTGAATATTTACCATCTCCTGATCACTGCGATCCAGAAAATCGACCATCATTCCTTTAATACCCCACTTTTCGAACTGTGTAAACGCAGCTTCCAACTGTGGATATAAGGCTTTCCAATTTATCCAAACATGAATAGCTACACCTTTACTTTTTGCGTAGTCACAGATTCGCTGCATATCCAGAGAGGCTACGGTTTTTGTAACATCAGAATATGTTCCCTGCTCCGCGTAACTCGCCCAGTTATTTGGATACCAGGCAAATCCTCCATACCCAATTACAGAGTGATACTCAATATTATTCCGCGCACAAAAATCAATATAGTACTTATTGGTTTCAAAATTTACACCAGGTGCAAAAGTTGAATCAGGAACCACATCTCCATTCCACCAATGGAAGGACGTTTTTCCAGGCTTCAACCAGGAAAGGTCCTTTAGCTTTGTGGGTTCATTTAGATTGGTCAGGATGTTCGACTCTAAGAATGTACCTGGCCTATCGCTAATCATAACCACTCGCCAAGGCGTATGATGCGGCAGAACTGCTTTTACCGTAATATCCTTCTCACCCGGTAGCGGAGTAAGCTGGCTTCTCAAAACACCATTTTCTTTTACCAAATACATTCCAGAATAGTTTCTCAAGCTAGCCTCTGTGATGGCAACATATACTTTTTCGGGATATTCGAACAGCGCAGGTAAATCCATTAAATTATTGTCAGGAAGCCTATCCAAAATCATCTTTTGGTATAACCCTTCGTGGCTGCTTTTATAATCTCTTCCGAACAAAAGTGTCCTGACTTTTGGATTTCCAACAAGGTGAAAGCTGCTCCGTTCTTCTTTAAGCACATAGTCAGCCCAATTGTCCTGCTTTGGAAACTCGTACCGGAATGCCAGGCCATCGTTAAATAACCGTACAACGATATTGATTTGCCTTCCTAAACTGGATTGTTCCTTTAACGGGAGCGTAAGCTGATTAAACCGACTGGTAATGTTCCGGGCTCTACCAATAGGCAATTCATACTGCTCTTCCTTTGAAATAGAAGTAGTTTTTAATAACGAAAGGTTAGCAGCAAAGCGACCTCCATCCTTGAAGTCCATAGCTAGCTCTGAATCGGTAATGAGGATCTTGCCCTTGTAAGCAACGGTATAGCTCGGCCCTTCTTTCTTTAACAGGAAGGAAAACACTATTCTACCGTCTGGCGACTTCAGATAAGCTTTCTTTTGGGCAACTAGAGAAAGCGACGAACAAGTTAAAACGATCACTAAGATCTGGCTGACTACCCTCATATCCGACTCACTTCAATCCACTTCCCATCCTCTTTGATCAAGTCGATCAAATCATCTAATGCTCGTGCAGAATTCACATTTTTCTTAACCACTTCTCTCCCACGGTAAAGTGTAATCTTATCAGGCCCCGTACCTACATACCCATAATCGGCATCAGCCATCTCGCCTGGACCGTTTACTATGCAACCCATAATTCCAATCTTAATTCCTTTCAAATGATCCGTCCTAGAACGAATGAGTTGAGTCGTTTCCTGAAGGTCAAAAAGCGTACGTCCACAACTCGGACAAGATATATACTCTGTTTTCGAGATCCTGGTGCGTGTAGCCTGCAAAATTCCAAAACTTGTAGAATTTACTAAAGACAATCCGACTGCAGTATCTGCTTTAACCCATATTCCATCACCTAAGCCATCTGTAAATAGCGCGCCAACATCGGTTGCAGAGTAAAGCATTAAATCATCAGCATTCAAACCCACGTACGATCTTTTGATGATCACAGGAATTTCAACGCCACTTCTAATCAACGAAACGAAGAAAGCTCTTTGAGCAGCCATGCCGTGAATCGCATCAGTCTCCAAAACAATTACAACTGAAGAATCTAAATGAGCAAAATCTATATTACAAGCCTCAGCTGTGTTAATACTTACCAAATTCAACTGCTCGTCTTTAATTCCAGCAATCACATATTCGCTAAAAGAAAACAGCGGGTGACAGTTGTTCTTGTCTACCAAACCAGCCCAGGTAGTAGCGTTATAAATCTGCTTTAAATTACCGGGGAAAGAAAACGATGGTA
>JACMPF010000029.1 GCA_014377665.1 Pedobacter sp.
AATGATGTTTTGGAAAGTACTTCTGTTGATGGAAAGCGCGCATTAATTTTGATGGGAAGCTTTAGTATCTTTGATAATAAGCCGTACAACAATATCATTAGGGTAACCATAGAGTAATAATGAGAGATCAGTTTAAAACTAACCAATTGAAAAATAAACTAAAGAGTATGAAAAATTTTAAATTCCAGTCATATATTGGAGCATCTCTCTTTGTAGCAACATTTGCCACGTCGTGTAAAAGTGACTTCGATAAAGTTACTCCTGGTGCACCGCCGGTTTCTACTAATGTTGATTATAAAGTTCCAAAGGTGCTTTACATTATCGCTGATGGGGCGAGAGGTACTTCCGTTAGAGATGCAGAAAGCATAAATATTAAATCGCTTATTGGTAACTCAATATATACATGGACAGGATTAGCTGACACCACGAAAACTGATGCAACCAACTGGGCTGACATGGTTACTGGTGTAAAGAAAGAAAAACATGGTGTTATTTCTGAGGATTTCGTAGGCAACAAACTGACGCTATATCCTTCTATTTTTACTAGAATTAAAGCTACAAATCCTAAGCTTAGGATTGCAAGCTTTGCATCTTCTGAGGTGTTCAAAACAAAATTGACTGGAGGTACAGATATCTCTGAGTCTTTCGCGGGAAATGACGATGCAACCAAAACAAGAATGGTTGAGTTTCTTAAAACTGATACCGCTGCTTTAGTGTTGGGACAATTCACTGGAGTGCAGACAGCTGGTAAAGCATCAGGATTTGATAACTCTTTTGCGCCATATAAGGCTGCCATTAATGCATTTGATGCTAAAGTAGGCGAATTGGTTGCTGCTGTTAAAGCTAGACCCACATATGCAAAAGAAAACTGGTTAGTAATTATAACTTCAAACCGGGGTGGCAATTTTACACTTCCTACGAATCTAGACGATAAAACGGTATTTAGTAACACTAATGCTAACGTCTTTACAGTTATCTACAACCCAAGCTTTAAACCTACATTTATTGGTAAACCATTTTTAGGAAACTCTTTCGCCGGATCGGCTGTAAGGTATAAGGGTGATCCAAATAGAACAGCTGGAGTAACTGCTGCCGACAAGTCTGGTAATTTCAACTTTGGATCGAATACTAATTTCAGTATTTCTGTAAAAGTAAAAAAAGGATTCACTAAGAACAGGTCTCGTGGTGACTATTTTTATCAATGGCCTTCTATACTTGGTAAGCGAGCGAATTCAGGATGGGGAGAAGGCAACCCAGGTTGGGATTTCTCGTTATTTTACAACGGCTGGCGCTTCTTTGCTTCTGGTGGTCCAAATTGGGGTGGTGGAACCGAAATTGGTGGTTTGGATTTCAGTGGAGACACCTGGCATGATCTAACTGTGGTAATTGAGAAAAAAGCTGATGGATTCAAGTATGTGAGGGTTTACACAGACGGTGTTTTAGGAACAACAAATAGAAATGGTGGGTCTGTGGCCACGCCTTCTAAAACTGAAGTAAGATTAGATGGTCAGCCGAACTTTGACAATAATGCACCTGTTCGTGTTGGATACAGCCCAGGAGAAATAGATGGTGATTTTGGTAATATTAACATTAACCTGGCTGAATTGAAAATATGGAAGGTTGCGTTGCCTGATGCCGTTGTTAAACAGTATGCTTGTGATCCTACTATGGATTCAAGTCATCCTTATTATGATTTCCTAGTTGGATACTGGCATTTGAACGAAGGATCAGGATCTTCAATGAAAGACTTGGGACCATTTGAAGCTAACATGACTTTGCAGGGTACCTACGCATGGGAATCATTCACTGACCTTCTTTGCTCACCAACTGTAACTGCTCTAGGAAATCTTGTTCCAAAGAACTCTGATTTACCTGCGCAAATTATTAGTTGGTTTAATATTCCTCGTCAAGAGTCTTGGGCTTTGGACGGCAAAGTTTGGATCTCAAATTAAAGAATTCAGCGGAGCTTGAAAATGGCTCCGCTTACACAAACTATTTATAATCTTATATATGAAAAAAGTTTTTACGCTATTGCACTTTTGCCTTCTTGCAACTGGTGCATCTTTATTCATGTCATGTGAGAAAGAAAAACTTGCTGACGTGTTGTCAAAAGAACAGTTTGATAATGTAGCAATTTCTCTCGCTACGAAGACTGAAATTGGTACGGGAAGTACTTTTACCTTAACAGGTGGAGAGTTAACCGTTCCTGTTACTGTTGATTTTTCTACTGCCACTACCAGAGCTTTTACTGTTCAGCTTACAGCTAATGCTGATACCGTTGCTCAGTTGGTTACCGCTGGAACTTTGGCTACTGGTACTGTGCCAATCAGCACAGGCTCATTCTCTATACCTACGGTACTTAACGTTCCAATTGGAGTTACAAAAACAACATTTAACCTTGTTGTTAGTCGGTCTTTTCTTGAGGTAAATTATGGTAAAACAGTTGCTTTGGCTTTGAAGATGACAAGTCCTGCAAAAGGTAATACTATTGCTCAGGGCAAGAGTGTTGGTATAATTACCATAAAAACGGCTGAAGCGATCACAGCTGATGCAGTTCATTACATTGGTTTCGCAGCAAGTACATTATTAGTTCCGGACAACAATAACTTTGTCCTTGGATCTAGAGATCTCACTATTACTTTACCGATTTCATTATCAGGTATTGCTGGGCCAACCTTCACCGTTGAAGTAACGAAAGATGCTGCTGCATCACAAGCGCTTATTACAAGCGGTGGTGTTACTAATGCTGCAATTTTACCTAGTGACAGGTTTGAAGTTGGAATCGGTAAGGTTACATTCGATCTATCTAAAAATACAACTAGTATAGTATTGAGCACTAATTTCTCGCAGTTAATGGCGCTTACTGATAAAAAATGGTTATTGGGTTTGACACTTACCAATCCGACAAAGTACCAAACCAGTGCTACCAAAAAATCTATTGTTGTTATTATAGATGGTACTAATCTTTCCAGACCGTATATTGGTAATGAAACTACTTTAGTTCGTCCTTATACCGGCACTCCTTTCGTAATCTCGGGAACTATTGACCAGGCCTCGGAATTGATTCCTGCTGCAATTTACGATCTTGGTGGAGAAGGTGTTGCATTCCATGACAATGGTGGTAAAGATGGTGCTACTGGATTCCGTCCTAACGATCAAGTTGATATAGCAAACAATATTCCTCGTGTTGCTGTTGGATGGACTGGTGATGGCGAATGGTTGACTTATACTGTCAATGTAGAAGCTGACGGAACTTATGAGCTTAACTCAATTATCGGCTCCGCTGGTGATGATGGTCGTTATACCATTTACTTTGACGGGGTAGCTATTACTCCATTGTTATCTGCGAAAAAAACTCCAGGTGCTTATGGAGATCAACAGCCTAATTACACCACAGTTAGTCTTAAGAAAGGAAGGCATATATTTAAGTTCTTCATGAATAGAGCTACTTATGATGTAAAAGGCTGGATCTTCACTAGAAAAAGCTAATTACGATTCAGAATAATACCCAAACAAACTATAACCACCACAAGGAGATGAAAAGATTTTTCAGACCACTAGCATTACTTCTTTTAGCGGGAGCGCTCTTCTCCTGCGAAAAGGACCGTCTTATGAGTATCGAAGATGAAGGACCTGTTGTTAATCCATTAGCGAATTTTGAGGTCACCAAGGATCCAGCTGATGGTTTTTCCTATAGTTTTAAGAATTTATCTTCTAACTACGAAAAGCTGGAATGGAGATTTGGCGATGATACGTTAAGTACACTAGCTTCACCTAGTCATGTATATTTAACCACCGGTAAATTCCAGGTTGATTTGAAAGCGTTTTCCTCTACTGGTGCTGTTACCAGGAAACTGGTAGACATCAATATTGTTGCTGATAGCGTGGCCAAAGTTACAGCAGTGAAGACAGGAGTGTTAAACCAAGTAAAATTTGGGATATCTGTAAAGGCTAAAATTAAGACCATTATGTGGACTTTCTTAGATGTAACACCAAATGTACAATCTAGCTCTATGGAGCCAGTAAGGAACTATAATGCAGGATCATTTAATGCATTTAGTGTACGTGTTGAGACTGAGAAAGGATCTGTAATTAATTTGTCGAAGTTTGTTACTCCTGAAGGAATCGCAGAAAACATTACGCAAAATTATACTTCTTTTACTGCTTCCACAAACAACAGCAATACAAATGAAAATGCTGCCAAATTGGTTGATAATAACCTAGACACGAAAATTTATCTTGGAGGACCACCTTTACCGCTTACATTTAAATTTCAGTATGCCTCTGCCCAGACTGTTAAGATCTATGCCATTGGGTCTGCGAACGATTCTGACACAAGAGATCCTAAAATCTGGACAATGGAAGGTTCCAATGATGATAATGTGTGGACTGTTCTGGATTCAAGAACCCAGACAAGTACATTTTATGCCCAAGCTGGTAACCAATTTAAAAAGTTGTTTTACTTCACTATTGCGGAACCTAAACCATTTGTATACTATAGGTGGAGAATAACTTCGATGTCAGGAAGCGCTAACTTTCAGGCATCTGAGATTAGATTGTTTAGATAGAAATTTTCCTTAGAAAACTTGCAAGGCGGCTTTAAACAGCCGCCTTTTTTTTTTGGGATATTGTAATAAATTGGGTACTTATGCGATTTAGCTGCCGATGGCATATAATTTGCCTAATTTCACGTATTATTTGATACAATAACCCCCCCCCAAAAAAATGAACAAAATTTTTAAACCTTTCCTATTACTGGTATTTGCTGCCATGATAGTTTCCTGTGAGAAAGATCAGGTGTTAGTGGAAGAACCACTCAATTCTGAGAAACTTCCTTTAGTAGATTATGCAATCGTCCCGGGAGATGATCCTTTTACTTTTAAATTTGAGAATAAGTCCAGCGGCTTTGAGAAAGTCGAGTGGCGTTTTGGTGATGACACTTTGTCAACTGTCCTATCACCTACACATGTATTTTTGGCGCCAGGACTTTATCAGGTAGACCTACAAGCCTTTAATTCAGAAAATGCCGTTTCCAGGAAACTAGTTGATATTAAAATTGTTCCAGATAGTGTGGTAAAAGTTACGGCTACGAAGACAGGTGTATTGAACCAGGTTAAATTTAATCTGAGTAGTAAGGCTAAGATCGTATCCGCTAAATGGACTTTTAATGATGTGTCGCCATCTGTTGTTTCTGAGAGCATGAATCCTGTTAGAGATTATCAAGCTGGATCCTTCAATAGTTTTTCAGTAACTATTACTACCGATAAGGGCTCTATGGTGACTTTTGATAAGTTCGCTACTCCTGAGGGTATCGCCGATAACATCACTCAAAACGCGCTGTCTTTTGTAGCGTCGACTGATAACAGCAATACCAACGAAAATGCTGCCAAATTAATAGATAATAACCTTGATACTAAGGCCTTGCTAGCAGGACCTACGTTACCGTTAACTTTTAAATTCCAATTTAACTCTGCTCAAACTGTAAAAATTTATGCAATTGGGTCTGCGAACGATTCAGACTCTAGAGATCCAAAGGCTTGGACACTCGAAGGTTCTATTGATGGTTCAGCGTGGACTATACTTGATTCACGAAGTTTAACAAGCACATTTTACACTCAGGCAAATAGCCAATGGAAACAGTTGTTTTATTTTACTATTGCTGAGCCAAAACCTTTTGTCTTTTACAGGTGGAAGATTACATCTATCTATAATGATGCGAATTTTCAGGCCTCTGAAATTAGATTGTTTAGGTAGTTTACACACATGATTAAACAAAGCCAATTCGGAAACGGGTTGGCTTTTTAATTACAATATATTTGTTACAATAATTTTTGGTGAGTAGTACAATATTCATTACATTTATATAATTAAATCAACTTTCAAATAGTTAAGTAAATATAAACCAAATATAATTTTCCACCCATGAACAAAATCCTTAAACCGATTTTATTTCTGTTCTGTGCGGCAACTATTGTTGCCTGCGAGAAAGACCGTGTGCTACCAATTGATAACACAGAAATTGGCGAACGCCCATTTGTTGATTACGAGATTGTTGCAAAAGATGATCCTTTCACATTTGAGTTCAAGAACAAATCAACCAACTTTAAAGCCATGGAGTGGCGTTTCGGAGACGATAGTTTATCCAGAGAAGTTTCGCCAACGCACTTATTTCTTAAAGATGGAAAGTATGAAGTTGTCTTGACAGCCATCTCAGAGACTGGTGCAACCGCTAAAAAACTGGTTGTTGTGAAAATTGATGCAGAAAAAGTGGCGAAAGTAGTTGCGTTGCCAAACGGAACTGCTAATACTGTTAAGTTTAGAATAGCTACTACCGCTCAAGTTAAGTCCGCTAAATGGGACTTCGGAGACGGAACTACCTCGACAGAATTAGAACCTGCGAAAGCTTACGCTGATGGGAAACTTTTTACTGCTAAAGTCGTTTTAACTACTATAAACGGTTCTCAGGCAACTGTTAGTAAATTAGTTTCTTCTAATGGGACGCTAGAAGAGGTAACCACTCAATTTATTAAAAATGCCGGCCCTAAATTTGCAGCGTCGGAACGTGTTGGAGGCAGATGGGGTGTAGTTGCAGATTGGAGAGTAAACCAAGCGGTTAGACAAAGAGAAGGCGGCATGGGCGGCTGGGATGAATGGGAAGGAAATAGCATGTCTATGGAGAAATGGGGTGGCGAACCAGATATTGTGAATGGTAAGATTGAGCAAACTTCTCTCGTAGAATTGCCTGTAGGAAAATACTTCTATGTATTACAATTCCACGATTTCCAAGTAAAGGATAAGCTATATAATGTTATCTCAAAAGCTAATAATCTACCTGATGTTAACAATGTCGAAACTGATGCAAATGTTCTTGGATTCTTGAAGTTGAGTGGAAATGGACCGTTAAACTCTACAACTCCGTTTGAAATAAAAGAAGTCAGAAAGGTTACTTTTGGATTTGCCGCTACCTTCCAGCAGTCAGATCAGAATTTTAAACTAACTTCAATAAAGCTCTATAGACAAGACAAGTAATTTTTTCTTAATTTTAAATTATTAAAACCCGGTTGATAAGAACAGCCGGGTTTTTAGTAATATGATCAAGATGAATTTATACTTACACTTCGCCCCATATAATGATTAAAAGATACCTACTAACCAGTTTCGCAGTTTTTATTTCCACGGTTGTTTTAGCTCAGGAGGAAAGGGCACCATCTTACCCCCTAATTACCCATGATGCTTATTTCAGTATCTGGTCTAGTACGGATCAGCTGAATGCCTCAGTTACCAATCATTGGACAGGAGCTGAACAGTCCTTATTGGGGATTATTAAGGTTGATGGTAAGTCTTATCGTTTTCTTGGAAATTCATCGCAAAATTATAATGTAATCCTTCCTTCATCTGAAGACAAGCATTATAATTTTAGCTATACTGAAACTGCGCCTGGTGGAGACTGGAAAGCTGCTGAATATAGTGCGGGCGACTGGAGAACTGGAGCTGCGCCGTTTGGTGATGTTTCTCAATTTGCTAAAACTGCTTGGTCATCAAAAAATCTGTGGGTGAGGAGATCTTTCGATTTGGCTGATCCCATGCTAAAAGAGCTTGCTTTGAAACTCAATCATGATGATAACATTGAAGTTTACTTAAATGGAAGTTTGATATATAGTCATGTTGGATGGACCAATAATAAATTCGTATACATTCCTATAGCGATTTCGGTGTTGAAAGGACTGAAGAAAGAGAACAATGTGCTGGCTATACACATCGCTAATACTGCAGGTGGAGCCTGGTTGGATGCGGGATTGGTATCTAAAACGATTTTGCAAAACCCTGTGGCTCTTGCGCAGCAGAAAAGTGTGAACATTACCGCAACTCAGACAAAGTATGAGTTTAAATCGGGCGGTGTGGATTTGTCCTTAACTTTTACTTCGCCATTGTTATTGGGTGATTTACATATGGTATCAAGACCAATTTCTTATGTTACCTATAAAGTTAAATCAAACGACAAGAAGGTTCATAATGTGGATATACTTTTCAATGCTTCAACAAGTATAGCTACGAATACCTCAGGACAGGAAGTTAAAGCAGATGTAGCCAACTCTGGACCATTAGCAATCTTGAAAGCTGGTACAACCGAACAGCCGATTTTAAAAAAGAGAGGAGATGACATTAGAATTGATTGGGGTTATATGTATGTCGCAACGCCGTTGGCAAACAAAGCCACTCAGTATATTATTCCTCAGAAAAATGCTATTTCGGAATTTACCAAGGGACTGAAGATTATAAGACCTTCTTCGGAAACAGGAACAGGGTTATCTCTAAGCACTGTTCTTTCATTTGGGAAAGTTGGTTTAGCTGAAAAACAACAATATGTGATGGTGGGGTACGACGACCAGGAAGCTATTCAATACTTCGGACAAAATTTAAAGGCATACTGGAATAGCGACGGTATGAAAACCTTCAACAGCGAGCTTGTTAAAGCTAGTGCGGATTATGGTAAGATCATACAAAAAAGTATTGCTTTTGATGTATCAATGTATAAGAATGCCTTGGCCGCCGGTGGTGACAAATATGCTAAACTTTGCGTATTGGGCTATAGGCAATCTATTGCCGCACATAAACTAGTAAAAAGTCCTAATGGCGAGCTCTTATTTATGTCAAAGGAAAATTTTAGTAATGGATCTATTCATACGGTTGATGTAACCTATCCCTCTGCACCATTATTTTTGGTTTACAATCCGGAACTGGTAAAAGGGCTTTTAAATGGGATTTTCGCTTATAGTGAAAGTGGGAAATGGGTGAAGCCTTTTGCGGCACATGATTTAGGAACCTATCCATTAGCAAATGGGCAAACGTATGGTGAAGATATGCCTGTTGAAGAATCGGGAAACATGATTATTCTGACAGGCGCAATTGCCAAAGCCGAGGGTAATGTGGAATATGCTAAAAAGCATTGGAAAACATTAAGTGTTTGGGCAGAATATTTAAGTAGAGAAGGCTTTGATCCCGGTAACCAGTTGTGTACAGATGATTTCGCTGGTCACCTTGCAAGAAATTCGAATCTATCGGTGAAAGCTATCGTTGCTTTAGGAACTTATGGTATGTTGGCAGAAAAACTTGGTGAAACCGCGCAAGCAAAAAAATACACTGCTATGGCGAAAGAGATGGCTTTAAAGTGGATGATTATGGCTGATGATGGAGACCACTATGCATTAACATTTGATAAGAAGGGTACTTGGAGTCAAAAATACAATTTGGTATGGGACAAGCTACTTGGTTTGAATCTTTTCCCCAAATCTGTTTACGACAAGGAAGTAAAGTTTTATCTGACTAAGCAGAATCCTTACGGACTACCATTAGATAGTCGCAAAACTTATTCAAAATCTGATTGGATCTTATGGACTTCTGTATTGGCAGATAATAGGGCTGATTTCGAAGCCCTAGTAAATCCTGTTTACAAGTATGCTAACGAAACGACCTCGAGAGTTCCACTAAGCGATTGGCATGAAACCACTACAGGCAGAATGACTGGCTTTCAGGCTAGAAGTGTTGTGGGTGGTTATTTTATTAAGATGCTAGAGTACGAATGGAATAAGAAATAGTTAGTATAGCTGGGTGTTATTGCCTAATGCTTCATAGATTTCTGTAAGCAGTAATCCACTTCCGCCACCGTAATGCTGCACAATTGGTACTTTATGCTGCAATTGGTTAAGATTTTCAATCAACTCTTTCTCCTCCTCAAGTTTTAAACCAGCGCCAATTAGCACCAATTGAAAAGAAGTTGATTTGAATAGCGTTAGTGCTTGCTCGAGCGTATTTGCTCCCGTGCCCCGCATTGAGGTATTTGAGTTGATCAGACGCACTATCGTTTTCAAGATTTCGTCATGGCTACAAACTATTAGTATTTCCGTTTTATCCATCTTAGTAATTCATTGGAACTTCCATAAGTAATATTTTACTTCCTTTAAATGCTTTAATCACAACATTATCAATGTCCCATATACCAAAGCCATCTCGTTCATTCAGCGCTTGTTCGCTAAACTTTGCCGACCCCTTAATCATAAATATATATAAGCCGTTAGCTTTGTTTTTTAGCGTGTAAGTGCTAGTGGTTTCTTGATCAAATTCGGCAATGCTAAACCAGGCATCTTGATAGATCCAGACACCAGAATCGTTGCTATCAGGAGAAAGGATTTGTTTAAATTTATTTGTAGAGATATCATCCGAGTACCTCTGTTGCTGATACCTTGGCGCCACATTTCTTTGATTTGGGAATAACCATATTTGGAGAAACTCAGCAGGTTCATCCGCATTTTTATTGAACTCTTTGTGATAAATACCTGTTCCAGCGCTCATAACCTGGATCTCCCCTGATTCAATAACGGCAACATTATTCATACTATCTTCGTGCTGTAAGGAACCACTTAATGGGATAGAGATGATTTCCATATTGTCATGCGGATGCTCACCAAAGCCCATTCCTCCTTTCACCCAATCATCATTGAGTACCCTCAACGCCCCAAATTGAATACGTTCAGGATAATAGTTGCCGCCGAAACTGAAAGTATGATAGCTTTTCAACCATCCATGATCTGATTTGTCTCTACTTTCTGCGGTATGTAATATTGACTGTGCCATGTTACTCGTGTTAAGTTTAACTCAAAGATACTTCTCTTCTATATTTTAAATCTTAACATAGAATAAGAAAACGAGGTATCGTGTTTGCTTAATATGATATATTTGTTAACGTTATCGATTTGATTGGTTAATAAGTTTCCAATACATCAAAAAGCTATATATTTAGCCCATTAAAAAATGCTTTATGCGGATCAGGATCCTATCAATCATCGCTTTTATATTAACTACCTTTAATACTGTCCGTGCCCAAAATGTAGAAGGAAGCTTAGGCTTACACACTTTTGCGGACAATAGAGAATACGGCAAATCCCGAAGATATCCTCAAACTATTTTTGGAATCAGGTTCTCTCCGGAATTGGGAGTGTTGCTAGACAGCACCCATAGGATTCGTGTGGGATTCAATGCCCTTCACGAATTCGGATCTCCAAGTTTTACCAACCGTATTGATCCTGTAGTTTATTACCAATACCTAAAAAATGATTGGAATTTCTATATGGGGGCTTTTCCAAGGTATAAGTTGCTTACAGATTATCCGCGCTCTATTCTCACTGATACTCTTATCTATTATCGCCCGAACGTAGAGGGTATGTTGCTGAAGTATGAAAATGAGCACTTCAGACAAATCCTGTGGATTGATTGGACGAGTAGACAAACCGCTACAGCAAGGGAGAACTTCCTTTTCGGATTATCAGGAAAGTATAAAACTGGTCTTTTCTTTATTTCTCATTATGCGATGATGCTTCACAATGCTGGTCCTGCGGTTAGCATAGAAGGAGATCATATTGAAGACAATGGTGCCTTAGCAATTAAAGTGGGCATAGACCTTTCTGAGAAAACATTTTTAGACTCGTTAACCTTCAGTGTGGGTGGATTAATGTCATTTGAACGTGTCCGCACGGTAGGTGGTTGGCAAACACCTAAAGGTATGCTGGTCGATTTTCATGCAGAATACAAGAGATTTGGAATCATAAACTCTTATTATAACGGCGAAGGCCATAACATAAGATTTGGAGATCGCTTTTACACCTCTAAAGTTTACAACAGAACCGACCTTACCTGGAGACCAATCCTTTTTAAGAACATTGAAGGTATCCTTGATCTTTCTTTCCATTTTGTGGATGGGGTGGTGGATAGTCAGCAGGCTTTTGGGTTGCGCTATACTATTATGGGTAGCAAGAAAATCAGATAGTAATGACAAGCATCTTCATACTTATTACTAGCTCTTTCTTCTATAAGTATATCTGCTGCTAAGTCATGGATCAATAAAAAAGGGTAAGAGCTTTCATATTGAAGTGGAGAACTTCAGTCCAAAAAGTAAGTATATTAAGTAGGGGACACTCAGTTTGAACGAAGTTTCCATAAAGCATTTAAAGGAAGATTTGCTAGGCAAAACATAAGTTATTATTTGTTGTTTTACGAGTCAAATAATGTATAGGCTTTGAATACAAACAAACCATCGGCTATAAAACGTATAGCTATTCTTGGCGGTGGCCCAAGTGGACTTTTCTTATTTAAACGTTTTGTTGATTTGGGAATGACCAACATCGAGATCGAAATCTTCGAAAAGAAGGATACTCTTGGAGCAGGCATGCCGTATAGCAAAGACGGTGCTAACGACGAACACATCACAAATGTTTCTGGTAATGAAATACCTGAGCTCGTAACATCAATTTCAGATTGGATAAAAACTATCTCTAAAGATACTGTAGACCGTTTTCATATAGACCCACTTAGATTTAATGAATATAAAGTGCTGCCACGTCTTCTATTTGGCCAGTACTTGAATGCACAGTTCACTATGCTCTTAAAGCAGGCAAAAGATATAGGAATCAGTAGTAAAGTTCACTTCAATAGTCAGGTTACTGATGTTATCGATCATCCGCAGAAGAATTACATTGAAATTATAGTAAACGAACATGATCGCTATCAATTTGACCATGTTGTTATTTGTACAGGCCATAATTGGCCAACCAAATATGAAGGTAAAATTGAGGGCTATTTTGATTCTCCATACCCGCCTTCAAAACTAGGTCTTAAGGTAAACCATCCTGTCGCGATAAAAGGGTCGTCATTAACTGCTATAGACGGAATAAGAACGTTGGCGAGATGGAACGGAAACTTTTCTACTAATGCTAGCGGAAAAGTCCAGTACCAAATAGCTGATGATTCGCGAGAGTTCAAACTTATTATGCATTCTAGAAATGGTATGCTTCCGGCAGTACGGTTTCATCTTGAAGATTCACATCTTTTAAAAGATTCGATAATTACCAAAGAGGAGTTAGCAGAGAACAGAGCGATGAACGATGGGTTTCTCTCCCTAGACTATCTCTTTGACCACAACTTCAAGCGCATGATCAGAATTAAGGAGCCAGAGTTCTATGACCGTATCAAAGACCTACGGATGGAAGAATTTGTTGAACTAATGATAGAACTGCGCGAACGTTTGGAGCCTTTTCAACTTTTTCAGGCTGAATATGTTGAAGCTGACAAATCTATAAAACGTAAGGAGTCTGTTTATTGGAAAGAGATGCTGGCCGTGCTTAGCTTCGCGATGAATTATCCCGCAAAGTATATTTCTGCAGAAGATATGCTACGACTGCAAAAGGTGTTGATGCCTTTGATCTCAATTGTAATTGCATTTGTACCACAAAGTTCCGTAGAAGAATTGCTTGCGCTTCACGATGCAGGTGTTCTAGAAATGGTTGCAGTTGGGCCGGATAGCCATGTTGAACCTCAAAAGGATGGAGGAATTATTTACCACTATACGGATGATAATGGTAGTTCAAGTTCTAAGACATTTAAAATTTTTGTTGATTGTGTGGGTCAGCCGCATCTGTCCTACGAAGATTTACCCTATAAAAGTTTAATTGCAAACAAAACGGTCAGTCCAGCTAAAATATGGTTTCGAGATAATGAGAAGGCATTGGACTCTAACGATAAAAACATTGGCAAAGATGCTGAAGGTAATTATTACCTTCGCGTTTCCGGTGTCACTATCAACGACAATTTTCAGTCTGTTGATGAATATGGAGCGCTCAATGAGCGCGTTTATATAATGGCCGTTCCGTATATTGGGGGATATAATCCTGACTATTCGGGGCTTGACTTCTGCGAGGCGGCGTCAGACTTGATTGCTGAAAGTATTGTAGAACAAATGTATGATTGAAATAAATACTGGTAATACCTTGAAGCTTTTCATGGTTTTGCTTGGGTCTAAAGCTCCAAGGAGAAATGTAGAACAGCACGACTATTTTTTCGGGATAGCAAGTACTATAGGAGATCTGGTGCCCGAAATGAAGGCCTTTTGGCCGGAGGCTGGAGCCAGCTTGCATGTAGATGGTTGGAGGGAAGTGACCAGTGTGAAGGGATATTCAATCAGAGTGGTTTCTAGAACTGAAGAAAACCTAAAATCTCAGCAAAAGCTTTTTTTTATCAATCTTGGTGGTTACCAGAGCGATAAGCTATCAGAGCAGCACCATACGGTATTGACTGTACAGAATGATTGTGCTATTGCTATAGCAGAAGCTAAAAAAACTGTGTTTTATAAGACAAATACGTTCAATAATGCCAATTCTCACATTGATGAAAAGTACGGAATCGATGTAGACGATATTTATAGGGTGGAAGAAATT
Organism: Pedobacter sp.; assembly: GCA_014377665.1. Classification (GTDB taxonomy): domain Bacteria; phylum Bacteroidota; class Bacteroidia; order Sphingobacteriales; family Sphingobacteriaceae; genus Pedobacter. The sequence goes on from JACMPF010000029.1 coordinate 14,265, forward strand.
CTTTCCTCTTCTCTAAAAGCAAAGTATCATATTCAAATTGAGCCATCTTCAGGATTACCTGATGACCAGATTATTTTAGGTTATTTTAAGATTGATAAGCTGGGAAAGCTTAATCTATAGGTATCTGAAGACAACTTTTGTGAACCATTTTAAGAATGGCCAAGTTCTTAGGCTTTTCATGACTTTCAGTTCTTCTATGATACTACTTTCTCCGTCTAAAAACGAGAATACAGTTTTCGCTTTTGTGCCTTTAAACAAATCTGTGAATAGTTGATGGCCTTCATAATTGCCCTCGGCAAGAACATTTAGAAGTGTAGAATCATAAAGCTTTTCTATTGAACCAAGGTGTTCGTTCTTAAAAAAAGGCGTGCCAGTCCTTTCAAATGCTTGAACAATTTTTGTAATGGTTTTTTGAACATTCGTAAAAGTATAACCTGTAGACCCCCGCGTATCGCCACCGGCAGTTCCGATATTCATCACATTTCCAGATCTTCGTTTAAACTTAAAATCCGTCATTGGAATCACGCCAAACTCGCTGTCAATCAGATCGTAATCTGAGACCCCAAGCACATTAGTAATATAAGTTTTGAGCTCATGATCATAGATGTCTTCCGTAAGCAGTTCTTTTGAAAATAGTGTGTATTCAATAAAGACCTCATTTTCGCTCATTGGCAACGTATAGAAAAACGTTGTTCCATTTTTTTGCGAGGTACGAAAGTCCATCAAAAAAGCTTGATCAGGATTAAATTTCCGATTGCCAGTTCTGATAGTTACCCCCTTAAAATGTTGAAGAAAATACTGATCTCCGTACTTCAAATCCGGCTTTTTATACCTAGAGTCGAAGGCAAACTTGCATTCATAGCGACCTTTGTCGGTTTTTACTAAACAGTGGTCGCCTGGGGATTCGACTGATTCGACCGACTCCTCAATCCATTCCACTTGGGTAAGTTTTTGTAAAAAGCTGCGCACATATTTGTAAAAATCTAATCCCTTTATGGTTTTATATTTATAAGGTAGATGCTGCAAATCTATCCGCTGTTGATCATTTGTAAAAAAAACCAACTGGTTCCATTTGTGGTGAACAAGAGACTCGAAAATACCCGGTGATTTTTCCCAAAAGGACCAAGTCCGATCATTTGTGTCTTTCGTAGATTTATCGATAATTAAAACCCGCTGATTCGTCCAAACACCTGAGGAAAGGGCGCTGTATGCTAGACTAAGACCGGCAAGTCCAGCACCACAAATAATAATGTCGTATTTTTTTGTCATCTCGAAAAGTCAAATACTAAACTACTTCCAGTAAAAAAAACTGAAGCTATCTTTCACTATCAACCCGCTTATATTTTGAGCGTTATATTCCAGTTTGTAAGTTGAAGGTTTAGTAATATTATAGCCTATTGCAAGATCAACGATGACAGACAAGCTATCTTTTGGTGCAATTTTAACGTAACTATTTGCGGGAGGTGGTATTACTCGTTTAGCCATTGCGCCTTTACAGTTGGCTTCTTCGCCGCTTTCATTTGTAATATCCAGATATTTACTAATCAATGGTTTAAAAAGACTGTGCCATTTGCAGAATTGTTGAATGCTGTTAGCATCGTTATAGACGGTGAAACGCATTTGCATAGGTTTACCCATTTTAATTGTCGGAGAGACAGTCATTTTTGCATAAAGTTGTGACGAAATTTTTGCAATTGCGTTGTCTAGTGCCGAAGAATCGGCGGATGCTGATTCTGCGTTTCTGGTATTTTGACTACAAGATGCGAGCGCAACTGCTGCTAAAATAGGAATAGAATTTTTCATAATTATATGATCGAAAATAACAGGAACGATGCCACGATTAGCATAGATATACGAAGGTAGGTACTTTTTACTATTATCAGGTTGATAACCTTATAGTACAGGACAGTTTTGAATCAGAAAGCTATATTTTGTTAAATAGTAGCTAACTTTTTTCTATCATCTTTTCATGGCTTGCATTTGCAACGAATCTTCCGTTTAAACCTGTAAGTGTTCCAAAAATAGACTGCCAGTTTGAAGGAATGAATTACGCTTTTAAAGCGCTGGAAGAAGCTTTTAGCGAGCCGAATAGTCGAACAGTATTTAGGATCAGTCCTTCGAACAACTCGATACTTTTAAATCTGGCTGATAGTAAATAGTCAATGAATACAGTTCAAATGCGATTTTCATAAGTTAAATAATGTTAAATGACATTTAGCCGAAAGCTAAGGAGTATCGTGATGGTATATTTGAAGCTTAGACCTTTTCATACAGGTTATATTTGGTTAGAAAAGGGGGTTATCCGGATGGAAATCCCCTTTTGTTTTTCAATTTCAATTTAAATGCTAATATTTGTAGCATATGTCTCGCGAACTAACAATAACAGTTTTGGCTATCAATGAGCCCAGGTCTGGTAACAACCTGCCATTACACAAGGTGATGGACAACAGATTGGCTAAATTTGCTTCAGAAATGCAATCCGAATTAGATGTTTTGCTGGAAGGCGAGCAGGATTGTGATGACCTTGTGGTCTGGATTAGTTACACCTCTAACTATGCAATCCGTTGGAAAATTGTCAATGATGTCCCAACTCAGATTGAAAAGATAGTTTACGATCTTTGTGCAAAGTTGGGTTATATCATTTGGAAGGGAAGCATCATCAGTATTAAACGGAATTCGTAATATGACAACAGGAGAAATAGAGGATATCGAAGGGATATTTCAGGGAATTGATTTAACAGAAGGGCCGATTGAATTGAATGCTGCAACGCGAATCATTGATGTCAAAGCTTTTATCCAGGCTCAGTTGAGCATCATCAAAAATGCTCCTGAAAGCAGAATGAGCATACCGGCGTATGAGCGGCTTGTCACTTTGAAGGAGATCCTGCTGGCCTAAATATTCAAAAAGACAACCTGTCATTGGTAAACCCATTCTAAGCTCATTCGTTAAAAAATGTTCACACTTTTCAAAGCCGATATTGAGCAATTCCATATCCCAGACGTCCTTAGCCTCACAACTGACATACCGCATGAACTTTGTCTTCTGGCGGCAAAGGAATTACAACAACATCTTAGTCAGAACCAGTTCTTCAATCATAATTTCGGTTTGAAAGAAGAAAATGACTCAGCTATCATTGGAAAAATGTTTGGCGTTCTGGTTGTAAAACTAACCACTGGCAACTTGGGATACCTTTCTGGATTTTCCGGAAAGCTGGGTGGCAAAAACACCTATACCGAGTTTGTGCCCCCAGTCTTTGATCTGTTAACTGAAGGCAGCTTCCTAAATGCAGGAATGCAGAAGTTAACCAGAATGAATGAGGAAATCAAAGCGACAAAACTCGATCATATCAAATTGAAAGAACTCAAGGCTGTACGCCGCATCCATTCCGCCACATTACAAAATAAGATATTTGATCAATACCACCTTTTAAACCAAGCAGGAATGCCTAAGAGCCTCCGCGGAATCTTTAACAACGCTGGCTATAAAAATCCTCCGGCAGGAGCAGGAGAATGCGCAGGGATTAAACTGTTACAGTATGCCTTCCTTCATAATATGAAACCTCTGGCTTTAGCCGAATTCTGGTGGGGGCAGTCTCCCAAGTCTGCAACCTGGAAGCACAGCCAGTTTTATCCCTGTTGCAAAGAAAAATGTGAGCCTATACTTCAGCACATGCTCAGTTAGATTCACTCAAAACCCTGTTACCAAAATAATTTCCCTTGTCAAGTAGTTTATCGCTAAATATTAATCTGAACATACAATATGGAAAATTATACAATGTTGAAGTATTTTGAAAGCCGGACCTAGCGGTCACGCTGGTGGAAAACCATGATACGCAACCTTTTCAATAGCTCCGTTGCCCCAATTGGCAAATTTATTGCAATTACGTAAAAAGCAGGCCTATGGTGAGGAAAGAGATTACTTCGATCATCCGAGTTGTATTGCTGTCGTTCTTTCTAACGGAGATAAAGGTTTTAAATCTATGGAGATTGGTAAAAAATTTGCCAGAAATGTACTTAGAGACGCGCTTGGTCATTGTGAAGGTGAGGTCTTGATTAATGAGAAGGGTTGGGGAGAGTTCCATTGTGAAGCAGGATCAGTATCTGTTTGGGCAATCTGCGAATAAAACCTAACTTCGTCTTATCGAAACGAAACTTCCTTCAATATGAACAAAAAAGGTTTACTATTCATCCTACTATCTGTTTTTAGCAGCAGTCTTCTTTTCTCAAAAGAAAAGGATTTCTATAAAAAAGAGTTGCAATCATTGCAGGCTTCTATTCAGAAGAATTTTTACGATCAGGCGGCCGGCTATTATCTGATAGTGACTGATCCATCACAACGGGAAACTAAGAATGGTTACTTAAGAGAGTACACCTATTTTTGGTCCTTATGTGCCATGTACCAGGCAGCAAACGAGATAGAGAAACTTGATCCTAAGGAAAATCTTATGGAACCTTTAATAGCGAATATGGCAGATTATTATAATTCTGCTCCTCCAAAAGGTGGCTATACTGATTATATCATGAAGCTTAAGCCAGGTGAGCGTTACTATGACGATAACCAATGGATCGGAATTACCGCATTAGACGCTTACGCCAGGAAAAAGAAGAAATCTGATCTTGCACTGGGTAAATCAATGTATGATTTTATGATGACAGGATATAACCAGGTTTTGGGTGGTGGTATCTATTGGAAGGAAGGTTCTCTGGATTCTAAAAATACTTGTTCAAATGGTCCAGGTGTTTTGGTGGCGCTCCAAATGTATCAGGCTACTAAAAAGAAGGCTTATCTGGATACCGCTTTGAAAATATTCAACTGGACAAATACGAAGCTGAGGAGTCCGGCGGGTCTTTATTATGATAACATCAGAACAACGGATGGTAGTCTAGATAAAACAACACTGTCCTATAATACTGGAACCATGTTGGAGTCGAATGTATACCTGTATGAGTTAACAGGTGATAAGAAATACCTAACAGCTGCTAATGAAATAGCAGACAGTTCCCTCCTATTTTTCTATGGTAATAATAAATTTAGAGATGGTTATTGGTTCAATGCGGTTCTGCTGCGTGGCTATCAACATCTTCTAAAACACAATAAAGACACTAAATACATCAAAGGTTTTCAATCTGCCTTAGACAATGCGTTGAACAACGAAAAGAACGAGCTCGGTTTATTCAATGCAAAAAAGGGAGTTCAGAACTTAGTTGAACATGGAGGGATGCTGGAAATACTTGCTCGATTTGCATGGCTCGAAAAAGAGAAAATTTTGTAACACAATGGTAGTTTATTATTACAAGTCTGCTATTTTAATTTTAATATTCATCGGAACCTCCCTAATTAGCAATGCTAATGGAATAACTAAGCATCTCTTTGGTGAAATTTTCGGACAGAAGGTTTACCAGTATACGCTAGTCAATAAAAAGGGAATGGTAGTAAAAGTTATTACCTATGGCGCTAGCATTACGGATGTAATCACTGCCGATCGAAATGGTAAGATGGGTAATGTGGTGTTTGGGTTCGATTCTCTTAGTTCATACACAGGCCCTCAGAATGCTTTAATGGGCGCTATAGTTGGTCGTGTGGCTAACAGAATCGCTGGAGGTATGTTTACACTTAATGGTCAGCAATACCGGCTAAGCGCCAATATTCATGGCGGCAAGATGGGCTTTGATAAGAAAGTTTGGACTCCAGAGGAGTCACCTTCCGGAAAACAAACAGCCCTGAAACTAAGCTACTTCAGTAAAGATGGCGAAGAAGGTTATCCGGGTAATTTAAAAGTCAGCGTAACTTATTTATTGACAGATGACAATGAACTGGTGATAAAATATGCTGCTACCACCGATAAGCCAACGCACGTTAATTTGACTAACCATAGTTATTTTAACCTCTCAGGTGGAATCGATCCGACAGTATTGAATACCAATCTAACAATTGCTGCTGATCAGTATCTTGAGGCTGGAGGTGGAAACATTCCAACGGGTAGGTTGATTAATCTCAAGGGCAGTCCGCTAGATTTCAGTGTTGCACACGAAATTGGCGAAAGAATAATGGAGAACCATCTGTCTTTAACACAAGGTAAGGGTTACGACCTCACTTATGCATTACGCAGCCAAAGCGGTAAATTAAAACTTGCCGCAAGAGCCTATGAGCCAATTTCAGGGAGAGTGCTTCAGGCATATACAACGGAACCGGGACTGGTATTTTACACTGCAAATCACTTCAATTCAACTTTGATTGGAAGGGGAAACAAGCCTTCAGTTAAGTATGGTGGTTTTTGTCTGGAAACCCAGCATTATCCTGATGCTCCAAATCAACCAAAGTTTTCAACTACGGTTTTAAATCCTGGTCAAACCTATAAGTCGGAAACGATTTTTAAGTTCTCCGTTCTATAATATTACTCTCTGTAACTAAGCTCCTAATGTCAGATAATTTGCTATTTTTGGTTAACCGTAAGACCAAAAAAATGAATAAGATTTTTCTAATTCCAGTCTGCATTTTGACAATAATGTCCTGCAAGCAAGCCGCAAAAAAAGACTCGACTGTAGCGAATATACAATTTTTAGCGATGTGTGAGCAATACTATCAGGATGGTTTAAAAATCAATCCATTGGCCGCTACATATATTGGTGATGAGCGGTATAACGACCTGTTGGCGAATGATGGTTCAGTTACTTATATTCAGGACTACAAAAAGTTTAATGAAAGGTACCTGGACAGTTTGAAGGTTTACGACAGGGAGAGCTTGGATACCAATGATAGATTGTCGTTCGATTATTTGAAGGATCAACTGGACATGAATATTGAAGGATTGAAATACCATTCTGAATATCTTCCTTTCAACCAAATGTTTGCCTTGCCGTTAACCATTGGGCAACTGGGATCCGGAACGGGTGCCCAACCCTTTAAAACAGTCAAAAACTATGAAGACTGGTTGAAGCGTGTATCTGCGTTTTCAGTTTGGGCTGATACTGCGATTGCGAACTTCAGAAAAGGCGAGGCTTCCGGAATTGTGCTTCCTAAGGCTTTGGTAGTTAAAATGATCCCTCAAATGCAGGCGCTGGTTGTAACTGATCCAAAAGCGAGTTTGTTTTATGGGCCGATCAACCTGATACCGAAAACTTTCAGCGCAGAAGAAAAACAGAAGCTTACCCAAGACTATATTAATGCAATTTCTACGGTAATTATACCAACCTATAAACGATTGGGTGACTTTCTGCAGAATGAGTATTTATCTAAAGCAAGAACTACTTCGGGTTATTCCGATATGCCGGGAGGTGCAGAATGGTATGCTTACCTTGTTAGACAACAAACCACCACAAATAAAACTCCTGAAGAAGTTTATCAAACTGGATTAAAAGAAGTTTCAAGAATTAAATCTGAAATGGATAGTATCAAAAACCTAGTTGGTTTCAAAGGAGATCTAAAAGCATTCTTTGAATACATGAAGACGGATAAGAAGTTCATGCCTTATAAAAACGCTAAAGAAATTCTTACTGCTTTTGAAAACATTCATCAACGGATGAAGCCTAATCTGAAAAAGATGTTTGATAAGGAACCTAAAACGCCCTTTGAGATTCGTCAGACGGAAGCTTTTCGCGCCGCATCAGCGAGTGCAGAGTACAATTCGGGTTCCGCCGACGGTAAGCGCCCTGGAATATTTTACGTTCCGATACTTGATGCAAAAACATTCAATACCACTTCAGGAATGGAGTCTTTATTTCTCCATGAAGCAATTCCTGGTCACCATTATCAAATTTCATTGACGCAGGAGAATACCTCACTCCCTAACTTCCGTCGTTTTGGAGGTCATAATGCATACGTAGAAGGCTGGGCATTATACTGTGAGTCGCTGGGTAAGGAGCTTGGCCTATATCAGGATCCTTACCAGCATATGGGTGCATTAGGTGATGAAATGCACAGAGCCGTCCGTTTGGTAGTCGACGTAGCAATTCATACTAAAAACATGAGCAGGGAGGATGCGATAAAATACATGACCGACAATGAAGCAATTAGTACTGAAGGAGCTACTGCAGAAATAGAGCGTTATATGGGTATTCCGGGACAAGCTTTAGGGTACAAGACTGGTGCAATGAAGATTAGAGAGCTTCGCACGAAATACATGAAGCAGCTTGGAGGTCAATTCAAAATTGCTGCATTTCATACAGAGGTGCTGAAAGACGGATCTTTGCCCTTATCAGTATTCGAATCTAAAATGGATGCCTGGGCAGATAGGCAGAAATAGAGAAACGATCTGGCATGGTTGTAGCGTTGATGCTGTTTAATTAAACTAAGCCAAATGCTAAAATTATCAATGAGTTCATTTAGTCCGAAAAATATTAGTTCCGAACTTAGGAAAGGTATCAAGCGCCTTTCAACTGGGGGATTTAAGCAGATCTTCTCCAGAATTGATCAATTGGGAATCAAGAATGGTGTAGATAAATTGGGTATTGATAGGTTTATCAATCAATGTGCTTACATGGCAGCAGGGTCAGGGCTGGTGACTGGAATAGGAGGATTGAGCTCTCTGCTTATCGGCGTTCCTTTAGATGTCATTAACCTCATCACGCAGCAGTTCAGGGTAACCTTGGCTATCTCTTATCATCAAACAGGTAGTTATAAGATCAATTTCGAAGATTTCTTCAGAATTGTCGCCTCAACTGTTAAAGCTGATGCCAAACTAGCCCTAAGCAAAAATATTATGGAAGAAGTAGCAGAAAAGCTTGTGCTAACTTTAGGTTCAAAAACTTCTCAGAGACTAGTTCCCATAGTTGGTGGATTAGTAGGTGGGACAGTTAATTACTTCTTTATAAAGGGGGTGGCGAAGACGTTGTTAAACAATGAAGAATCTGACAATAAAATGCTTTCTATCTAAGTTTTCAGGTTTTTGTTTATGCGAAACAAATCATATACTGCCGCTGCAATTGCGACCAGAACAAAAAGTAGAATGGGATAATTGAATTTCATATGGTTTGTATTTCTATTCACTATAAAGATGCAAACGCAATATGAACAAAATGTTAATCTCCTGTAAACATTTATTCCGATTTCAATTCAAGGATTAAATAGGATTACAAAAGAATTGAACAGATAGAATTTTCAACAAATCAAAGTCCCTCAAAATAATTGCTCAAGAGCTCATAGATATCCGCTTGACAAACCCCAGGAACATAATTATGATTTTTCCCAAAGATATTATTTTTAGCTTAGTAAAAAAAATTGAAATGATAACCAATTCATTTCCTAAATAGCTTAATATGAAAACCATAACTTCTTTCTTTTGTCTGCTTTTAATATTCAGTTACGCGTATTCCCAAGACATAAAAGGTACCTATGCGATTAAAAATGTGAAGACAGGCATGCTCCTTCGAATAAAAGATGCCAATGGTAAAAATGGAACGCCTTTAGTTGCTTACGGTCCACAAAATTGGAAATGCATGACATGGGATTTCCAGTCTATGGGAGATAACACTTATCAACTGAAAAATCTTTTCACAAAAAAAACCTTTCAGCCCTTAGGTGAAGCAAAGGAGACGGTGGCTCTTGAAGAACAGCCGCTTTTAGTGGATGCTGTAAATCAGCAATATGAATTTATTAAGGTTAAAAAGGATACTTATTTAATCCGCCTCAAGGCAACTGAACTTTATCTGACTCCGGCGGATGCTGATGGTAGTACAAATTCAGCAATCGTATTGGCAAAGAAGAAAAATTCAAGCGAGCAACAATGGATTATCTATCTCCAAAACCCAACGATTTAGTGAAATTCAGAATTCCTACAATATTTAGTATTAGAATTGGTGATTTACCAAACTTATGTTTAAACAGATATTTAAGACTAGGTACGCTATATCATTTCTTATCCGTTTCTATTTAGCAACAGTTATGCTGAATCAAGTGATAATCGCTACCCGAATGAACTTTCGAAGACGGGTATCTATTCTTTCTTTTTTGCCTTCAAGAATAATGAGCTCCACTATTATGATTTCTATTCCTTAGTTTTAGAAAGCGAGTTGTATAAAATAATGCGAGATCAACTAATTAATCACAACAGTCACTTTGTTAGTCCAGACAATTCTATACGAAGAAAGATTATAGTCGCTGGAAAATCCTTTAGGCCGAATGTGGTAATGATTGCCGTTGAAAGTTTAAGCGCCGATTTCTTAGCCCATTTTGGTAGTACGCAAAAGTTGACTTCAACATTGGATTCTTTAGCAGATCAAGGTCTGCTTTTCAGCAATATGTATGCAACGGGTACTAGAACTTTTAGGGGGATGGAAGCATTAAGTTTATCTATCCCGCCCACGCCAGGTAATAGTATAGTAAGACGTCAGGATAATCAAAAACTGCTGCAAGGAAAATGTGCCATTTTAATAATCAGTATTTATCAAAGCGTAAGTATGAATTTCAAAATGATTAGAGGAATTTAAATGAAGGTGTTAATTATTGAGGATGAACCCCAACTTGCTGCCAATATGATAAGCTACCTCTCCGGTCAAAACTATGTCTGCGAACTTGCCTCAGATTACAGCCAGGCGTTAGCTAAGATAAGTTCTTATCGGTACGATTGCATCTTACTGGACCTCATGTTGCCTGGCGGTAACGGGCTGAATATCCTAGAAGAGCTTAAGCGTTTAAAAAAGGAGGATGGCGTCATTATCATTTCGGCAAAAAATGCTCTGGAAGACAAAATCTCAGGACTAGAACTTGGCGCGGATGACTATCTTGCTAAGCCTTTCCATTTATCTGAATTGTCGGCACGTGTTTTTTCTGTAATTAGAAGACGTAGTTTCGCTAATGCAAATATCATCCAACACGGTGAGTTAACGGTAAACTTGCCTGCAAAAACTGTAGAGGTTTGTGGAAAAACCGTAGTATTGACAAAAAAGGAATTTGAGCTGCTTATCTTTTTTATAGGCAACCGTGGAAGGGTAATTTCAAAAAGCGCCATTGCTGAACACCTTTCTGGTGATCTGGCAGATATGCTGGATAGCCACGATTTCATTTATGCTCACGTAAAAAACCTCAAGAAGAAATTGTCGGATGCAGGATGCGGAAGTTATTTGAAAACACTTTACGGCAACGGATATAAATGGGACATATGATTAAGTTACTGGATAAGCCATTAAGAGCTTTCACCACTTACTCAATGATCGTCCTTTTGTGTAGTATACCAGCCTATTTTATAATCATCGATCTGATTTGGGTACATGAAATCAATGAACATAATCAGCTCCTAGCGGAAGCTACAAAGAAAAACCTGGTTCGCTTAAATTCAGACCAGACGCAGTTGTTGGCTGCGATTAGTTTATGGAATACCCTGCAGCCCAAAACTAAAATCCAGCCTGTTAGGGCTTTAAAAAATGACAGTACCTACAATGTTTACAGGAAGAACAATTACAATGCTGATGGGGGCTATGACCGTTTTCAGGGCCTGGTCACCTATGTTGAAATTAACCGCCAGCCCTACAGCCTTACTGTGGAAGCGAATGTGGAAGAAAGCTATGAAACAATCATCGCAATCACTGCAATTACCATCCTGTTCTTTGTCATTTTGCTTGTAGGCTTTATCAAGTTAAATAAGAACATTTCCAAAAGGCTCTGGGCCCCTTTCTATCATACCCTCCAGCAAATAAAAGCCTTTAATTTAAGCGATGACCAGGTAGTACAGTTCGCTCCGAACACTATCATCGAGTTTCAAGAACTCAATGACAGCATAGCCAGATTGATGGAAGGTAATCTCTCGACTTTTAAACGCCAGAAGGAATTTACAGAGAACGCCTCTCATGAACTGCAAACTCCACTGGCAATTGTTCAGTCAAAGTTGGATTTGCTGATCCAGGACGATTCCATTACTGCTGATCAATCCCGGCTGATTGAGGAAACCAATAACGCATTGTCCAGGGTGTCAAGAATTAATAAAAATTTATTGTTATTAGCGAAAATTGAAAACCAACAATTTTTAGCAAAGCAGTCCATCAACATGTCTTTGAAATTAGGTGTGATGCTTGAATTATTAACTAATCTAATTGAAACCAGGGAGATTGCCTTTCAGGTACATGCAGAATGCCAAGTAGAGGCAAATTCAACTTTAACAGAGATCATGCTGACAAATTTATTGATGAACGCAATAAGGTATACATGCAATGATGCAAAACTCGACATTTCTCTGTTCTCGGATAAGTTAGTGGTTTCCAACGCTGGAACTTATCCCCTGGAAGACCAAAAGTTATTTTTAAGATTTGGTTCCACATCGGTTCAAACTCCTGGTAGTGGTTTGGGGCTTTCGATTGTAAAAGAAATTTGTGACCGTCACGGTTGGATAGTTTCTTATAACTTTACTGAGTGCAGGCATAGCTTTACAATTACATTTAATTCTGCTTAATTCAAAATATATTCAGAATTCGCACTCAAATTCGAAAAATGAATGATTTCTTAAAATATATCAAACACTTAATAGTTGGCTTACTGCTCCTTCCTTTTTTTGTGTCTGGCCAGACCTTGCAAACTATTACACTATCAGGCCATGTGCAAGACGCAAAAAAAGCGCCCCTACCTTATGCAAACGTCGTTCTAAAAACTCAAAAAGACAGTTTATTTGTCGTTGGAACGATAACCAACGAGAATGGAGGTTTTAAGATTGAGAACTTGAAGAGTAGCATTTATATCCTTGAAGTTAGCATGGTTGGTTTTGTTACTCATAAGCAAAATTATACAGTAGGGTTATTGAGCCCCTTTCTTAATTTGGGTGTGGTAGAATTAGAAGCAGATGCGCGGATTCTGACGGAAGTTTCGATCGTTGCCGAAGCACGCGATGGAGTATCTGAAAAGATGGATAAAAAGACATTCAATTTGTCCAACAACGTTACGCAGATAGGGGGATCTGTGCTACAAGCTATGCAAAACCTTCCAGGCGTCACCATTCAAGATGGAAAGGTACAACTGCGTGGCAATGATAAGGTGGCTGTTTTGATTGACGGCAAACAAAATGCAGTGACAGGATTTGGATCACAAACAGGTTTGGACAATATACCTGCATCAGCAATTGAAAGAATAGAAATTATAAACAACCCCTCTGCCAGGTATGATGCAAATGGCAATGCGGGAATTATAAACATCATCTATAAAAAAAATAAACAAGAGGGATTTAACGGTAAAGTGGGACTAACATCTGGTTTGGGTGCGCTATGGGTTCGAAAGGAAAACCTTCCAGGTATCAGGCCTCAGTATCAAGCAACTCCGAAGGTAAACCCTTTTCTTTCTTTGAATTATCGGAAAAACAAGGTCAACACCTTTTTACAGGCAGACGTTCTATCTACCCAGACACTAAACAGAAATGATTTCGGAGAAAGGATTTACGATGATGGAACAGTAATCCGACAACAGGTTAAAAGAAATAGGACGACTACCTTTTCGACGTTGAAGATGGGTGTCGATTGGAATCCGGAAGATCAGAATAGCTTTACTTTTTCTGGATATTTAAACAAAGAAAGGATTCTGGATCGTGGGGATATTCCATACTTCAATGCAGACTTAAGTGTGAGGAGCAGACTTTGGCAATTTTTAGAAGATGAGGTGAAGTACACTGCAACTGCCTCGGCAGTGTACCAACATAAATTTCAACAGCCTGGTCATGTTATTAATGCTGGATTCAACTACACTTTCCATCGGGAGGATGAAAAATACTTCTTTACGAACATAAAACCCACTTTTACTGGCGAAGACTCATTTAAACTACTTTCTGATGAGCATGTTGCTGACATAAATTTTGATTACATCAAACCTCTAAAACACGGTCGCCTGGAAACTGGCGTAAAATTCAGACGGCGTACGATTCCTACCAACATGCAGTTTTTTCCAGGATTAAATTCTCCTCTGGATGTCGATGCGGGTGGCTGGGCAGATTATAAAGAGACCATCCCTGCACTCTATGGAAATTATGTTTACGAAAGTGTAAAATTTGAAATAGAAGCTGGTTTGAGGCTGGAGTACGTCAAAGTTAATTACGATGTAAACCCAGGGCACAATACCTACACTAGCGATGGTTATGATTACTCTAAACCTTTTCCTAATCTAAGGATGGCGTATAAGCTTAGTGATAAGCATAAAATCTCCGTGTTTTATAATGAGCGAGTAGATAGACCCAACGAAGTCGACATCAGGATTTTCCCGAAGTATGATGAACCTGAGGTGATAAAAGTTGGAAATCCAACCTTACGGCCACAGTTCACGAAAAGCATAGAACTTGGACACAGAGCAACCTGGCAGAAAGGGAGCATTTACTCTGCATTGTTCCTGAAGAATGTTGATGCTACAATTACGAGGATTGCCACTACCGTTCCTGGAAGTAGTTTGATTTATAACATTTTTCAGAATGCAGACAAAAGTAACAATACGGGGGGAGAGGTTACGCTAGATCAACAATTGACATCCTGGTATAAAATGAATATTAGTGCATCCATCTACCGAAACACAATTGATAGGTTTACGGTGACTAATAAATATCCCGTTCCAACAACCTATCATATGAATGAGGATGCAATTACATCCTGGAATGCGAAATTGAATAGCTCCGTTAAATTGAGCAATCAATCCAACTTGCAGGTTTCTGCTATCTATTTGGCACCAGATATTATTCCGCAGGGTAAAATTGGCTCAAGATTCTCGGTAGATATGGGTTACAAGATTCAAATCCAGAAAGGCAAAGGAGAACTCTTTTTCAATGGAACAGATATTCTCAATACCTTATACACCCGTCGGGAAATCTTTGGAAATAATTTTGTATTAAGAAGCACAGATTATCTGGAGACTCAAGTCTTCCGTATAGGATATAGTTACAAGTTTTAAACTTTCAATGTATTTGAAACAAATACTCTTCAAAACGGAAATTACCCTGCCATTTTGAAGCGGTGCGCTAGGTGGTGATTTTCTGCTAATATTATCTTTTGATTGAATCTGATCTCTAAACTAAGCTTTTGATATAATTTTTGATAAGGGCATTGCTTTTGGAACACGCATTTCAATCAAGAGAATTAAAATGAACAATCAAATGATATTTGTGCGTATTGCTACCATAAATGATATCAAATACGTCTATGAAATAATTAAAGAAACAGAAGCTTCAGATATCGCCAGGGGAACAGGCATTAGTAAACGAGCTGGGATTGATCTTGGAAGAAAAACGTATTTATCCCCCACTAGTTCAGATCAAGGCTGGTTGAATATGCCTTCAATAAAAGTTGGACCGGGAGATTCTGCAAGATCTCACAGCGCAGATGAGTTTATATACTTATCGAAAATCAGTGATGGCATCACTATTTATATAGATTTATTAGATTCTATAATTCCCTATCTTGCGAAAGATAATTTAGTGGATTTAGAAGTATATGAATCACAACACCAATAAAATTTCACCAATGCAAGATACAGTTTTGATCATCGATGATGAGAAAAAAATATGTAGTCTTTTGGCCCGCATTATTGAATTGGAAGGCTTTAAAGTTTTTCAAGCTTCAACAGGCAAAGAAGGGCTTAAAATACTTAAAATGGAAGAAGTTCTTGTTGTTTTGAGTGATGTGAAGCTTCCAGATTATAATGGAGTAGAGCTGGTATCTGAAATTAAGAAAATCAATCCGATCATAGAAGTTATTAATCTCACGGCTTTTGGCACAATAGCAGATGGCGTAATGGCCATGCGGAATGGTGCTTTTGACTACATCACAAAAGGGGACGACAATGACAAAATTATTCCCCTTGTTTACAAAGCAATGGATAAAGCTAAGCTCAGCGCTCGTGTTTATGAATTGGAGAAGCGGATCGTAAAGAAGTATAATTTCGATGCTATCCTTGGTAATTCAAAGTCGATAAAGGAAGCTATTGCACTGGCACAAAAAGTTGCTGCTACCAGTACAACGGTTCTTCTACTGGGAGAGACGGGTACTGGAAAAGAGGTATTTGCCCAAGCTATTCACTACGAAGGTCCAAGAAAACTAAAGCCTTTTGTAGCAGTAAACTGTAGTGGACTTAATTCAGAATTACTCGAGAGTGAATTGTTTGGTTACAAAGCCGGGGCATTTACCGGTGCTGCCAAAGACAAGAAGGGTTTGCTTGAAGAAGCGAATGAGGGCACCATATTTTTGGATGAGATTGGAGAAATGAGCCTTGACCTGCAAGCTAAACTCCTGCGGGTGTTAGAAAATCAGACTTATATCAAAGTGGGAGATACACAGACTAGCCTGGTCAACGTTCGGATTATCGCAGCCACCAACAGAGATTTGAAAACTGAAGCTGAAGCCGGCAAGTTTAGATTAGATCTTTTTTACCGACTCTCTATTTTTTCAATAGAACTCCCGCCGTTGTCGCACCGAAGGGAAGATATCCTGCCTATCGCAATGCATTATCTTGCTGAATTTACAGCGAAAGTTAATAAGCCTGATTTTACAGTTGATAAAGAATTTACAAAACTGTTGACTGGTCACAATTGGAAAGGAAACATCCGAGAGCTGAAAAACGTCATGGAACGCGTTGTGATTCTTGCAGATGATGCCTTTATTACCTCAAGCCTGCTGCCCTATGAATTTCACCATCAATCCAAATCTGCCGACCCATTGAATATGCATACAGTAGAAAAGCAACACATCATAAAAGTCTTAAAATTTACAAGAGGGAACAAAACAGAGACAGCCCGTTTACTTGGTATCGGACTAACAACATTGTATCGAAAAATTGATGAATATAAATTAGAAGCTTAGAAACGCAGCCTTCTGGTTGCTCACCCCACTATGACAAAAACCCTTCCATTATGGAAGGGTTTTTGTCATTTAAATGATACCAATTGCTGTTTTTTGTAATGTAAGTCACTGACAATAAGTTTATTGTGATTTAATTCGTAATTACGGCATCTATATTGGCATATGGCTTTTAACAAATAAACATATTATGCTTACAATCTCATTATTCTTAGCCTTGCTGATTCTCTGCTGGGTAGTTTACAAATCCATCGACTGGTTCGAAAAAATCTAAAAATTATGATCGCATTATTCATTATCGCAGTCGCCGTTTTCATTTACATGATCTACGTGCTGATTAAACCTGAAAAATTTTAATTGAACGCCATGAACACAGAATTACTAGGAGTTATAGCCACGTACGGGCTCACGCTCTTGATCGCTATTCCGCTAGGGAAGTACCTGGCAAAGGTATTTGCCGGTGAGAAAGTCTGGACAGACTTTCTTAAACCTATTGAATCAGGAATCTATAAACTTTCGGGAATTAATCCCAAAGAGGAAATGAACTGGAAGCAGCATATGAAAGCGCTTCTTACCATTAACCTTGTATGGTTGGTATACGGGTTTTTTATATTGATATTTCAGGATAAGCTTCCTCTTAATCCAGACGGAAATCCAGGTATGACTCCTGATCTTTCTTTTAATACCATCATCAGTTTCGTAGTGAATTGCAATTTGCAGCATTACTCTGGTGAAAGTGGTGTGACTTATTTGACTCAACACGTCGTTATGATGTTTTTGATGTTCGTAAGCTGTGCAACTGGTATTGCGGCTGCGGTAGTATTTTTTAAAGCTTTCCGCGATAAGACGAGTGAGAAATTAGGAAACTTCTGGGAGTTCTTTGTGAAATCAATCACCAGATTGTTATTGCCATTATCTCTAATTGTAGCGTTGATACTTGCATTTAATGGTACCCCGACCAGCTACGAAGCTAAAGACCAATTTATCTCACTACAGGGAGATACAGTCAATGTATCAAGAGGACCTGCAGCAGGCATGATTGCCATTAAACACCTGGGTACAAATGGTGGTGGCTGGTTTGGTGCAAACTCAACGCATCCACTTGAAAATCCTAATTACGTTACAAATATGGTAGAGCTGATTGCGCAGGTGATTATCCCAATTGCTATGGTTATTGCTTTCGGTATTTTTATAAGGAGAAGAAAACTTGGCTGGATCATATTTGGAGTAATGACCATCGGGATGTTTCTATTGCTCATCCCAACCATAAGTTCAGAACTCGGTGGTAGCCCTGCCTTGGCAAAATTGGGGATTTCTCAATCTACAGGAGCAATGGAAGGTAAGGAAGTTCGTTTCGGGCCAGCTATTTCCGGATACTGGAGTACGGTTACTACTATCATTTCTACGGGATCCGTAAACAATATGCACGATAGTACCATGCCATTGACAGGTGCATGGCAACTATTAGGTATGATGGTTAACTCCTTTTATGGAGGTTGCGGTGTTGGTATCTTAAACTACTTTATTTACCTGATCATAGCTGTATTTATATCCGGTTTGATGGTAGGAAGAACACCAGAATTTCTCGGTCATAAGGTTGAAGCAAGAGAGGTGAAAATAGCAGCGATCATTACGCTTCTAAGTCCTTTCTTAATATTGGCAGGAACAGCAATCGCGAGTTACACCTTTACAAACCACGGAGACGCTGCTTGGGCAGTGCAACCGCAGAACTGGTTGAACAACCCAGGCTTCCATGGCTTTTCCGAAATGTTATACGAGGTCACTTCTTCCAATGCCAACAATGGTTCTGGATTTGAAGGATTGGGAGATAACAACGTATTCTGGAACGTACTAACAGGTTTCGTAATGCTGATCGGTCGTTTCATTCCAATCATTGGTCCTGTTGCTATCGCCGGTTTATTGGGTGCAAAGAAATACATCCCAGAATCTGCAGGGACCTTAAAAACAGATACACTTACTTTCGGTCTGATGACCTTCGCAGTAATTGTTGTCTTAAATGCACTTTCTTACTTCCCTGCTCTGGCTTTGGGTCCATTGGCAGAATATTTTACTATGCTTAAATAGAATTTTCCAGAATATGAAAACTTCATCAAATAAATTATTCGAACCTGCTTTAGTGCAAACTGCATTAAAACAGTCCTTCATAAAGCTTGACCCCAGGGTAATGATTAAAAACCCGGTTATGTTTACTGTAGAGATCGGAACAGTGGTCATGGCTTATGTGACCGTATATTCCATCAGCAACACAGGGCAAGGTTCTCCCACTTACAACTTCTTGATCTTTCTAATATTATTGTTAACGGTGCTTTTTGCGAATTTTGCGGAAGCAATAGCTGAAGCCAGAGGTAAGGCCCAGGCTGACTCCTTAAGAAAAACCCGGGAAGAAACTCCTGCAAAAGTGGTTTTAGAAAATGGCACTATTGAAACAAGATCATCATCGCTACTTAAAAAAGGAGATGTATTTATCTGCGAAGCAGGAGATACGATTCCGACAGACGGTGAAATCATCGAAGGTATTGCTACTATTGACGAGTCTGCAATCACAGGAGAGTCTGCCCCAGTAATCCGCGAGTCCGGAGGTGATAAATCATCTGTGACCGGTGGTACGAAGGTATTGTCTGATCAGATTAAAGTACAAGTGAATACGCAACCAGGTGAAAGCTTTTTGGATAAGATGATTGCATTAGTCGAAGGCGCGTCCAGACAAAAAACACCCAATGAAATTGCTTTAACAATTCTGCTAGCAAGTTTCACTCTTGTGTTCATCATTGTTTGTGTTACGCTTAAGCCATTCGCAGATTATGCACATACACCAATCACTATAGCGGCCTTAATTTCACTATTTGTATGTTTGATTCCAACAACTATTGGAGGATTACTTTCTGCTATTGGTATTGCGGGTATGGACAGGGCATTACGAGCCAATGTGATTACAAAATCCGGTAAAGCAGTGGAAACGGCAGGG
>JACMPF010000030.1 GCA_014377665.1 Pedobacter sp.
TCAGATTCCGTCGAAGCATGGCCCATTAACATACCATATCCGCCACTTCCATTAGTTTTTTTTATAACCATTTTATTGATATTCTCGAAAACGTACGCCTGTTCATCGGGTTTATCCAGTCCATAAGTTGGTACGTTTTTAAGCAAAGGCTCTTCATTCAGGTAATACTTGATCATATCAGGAACATAACTATAAACAGCTTTATCATCAGCCACCCCATTTCCTACAGCATTTATGATAGCAACGTTTCCCTTTCTGTATGCACTCATCAATCCTGCCACACCTAACACGCTCGATGGATTGAATACTAACGGGTCAATGAAGTCATCGTCTACCCTCCGGTAAATAACATCAACCTGTTGTAGTCCAGTAGTTGTCTTCATGAATACCTTATGGTCACGAACTACTAAATCTCTACCTTCTACAAGCTCTACGCCCATTAATCGAGCTAGTGTAGTATGCTCATAATAGGCAGAGTTATACATTCCAGGACTAAGCAACACAATCGTAGGATTAGAAACTGCTCTAGGAGAAAGAGAAAGGAGGTTTTTGTAAAGTATGGAAGGATATTCTGTCACACTTCTGACCTTACATTGTGGAATAAGATCAGGAAATAATCGTTTGGTGATTTCCCTGTTCTCCAGCATGTAACTAACACCAGAAGGTGTCCTTAAATTATCTTCAAGCACGTAAAAAGTTCCATCAAAATCCCTGATAAGATCTATCCCGGCTATATGTGTGTAAATATCATGTGGCACCTTGAGCTGATACATCTCCCTTAAAAAATGGGGACAGGAATAAATTAAAGTGGCCGGTATCACTCCGTCTTTAATAATGAACTGTGTACTGTAAACGTCCTTCAAAAAAAGATTAAGAGCCTTTAATCTCTGTTTAATTCCCCTTTCAATAAACGACCACTCACTAGAGGTAATAACCCGTGGGATAATATCAAATGGAAAAATCTTCTCGATACCCTCACCACTGTCATAAACAGTGAAAGTAATGCCCTGACTCATGAAAAGGCTTTTAGCTAGCTCCTCTTTTTTATTCAAATCACTTGCGGACTCTTTCTCAAGGTAATTGATGATTTTATGGTACTGCTCTCTAAGATTATTGTCTGAAATATACATTTCATCCCAAGTATTAGGAACATTCTGATAGTTATTCAACTTAATTGTACTCATACACCTAAAATATTTCTAATTATAAGACATTTTAAGCGAAAAATATAAAAAGGTATGGAATTTATTGTTTCAATATTCCCTTAACTTAACCATATAAGAGATTTGTTAGTCAAATAGAAGTCGGAAACATTAATTATAAGCCGCTCTCACTTCACATCGCTGAGCTCTACCGTAAAATCCAAGACTG
This sequence comes from Pedobacter sp., assembly GCA_014377665.1. GTDB lineage: Bacteria > Bacteroidota > Bacteroidia > Sphingobacteriales > Sphingobacteriaceae > Pedobacter. The sequence continues at coordinate 1,372 of JACMPF010000030.1, forward strand.
AATTTGCAGGAATTTTTGAGTAAGCTTGATTGCCATAACCGTAAAAAGATGGAAGTAATAATCTAATCTTTCCTCCCTTTCTAATCAAAGGAATACCAGCCTGCCATCCTGTAATCACGTTGCTCAATGGGAAGGTTGCTGGAGCGGTGGTAGAATCGAAAATGGTACCATCGAGTAGTCTTCCAGAATAAATAACTGAAATGGTGCTTAGTCCATTAACCTCAGCTCCACTGCCTTGTGCAAGGATCTGGTAAAAAATGTTATACTTTGGATCTTTTTGAATTGGAATGTTATTCGCAAGGGCAAAAGCACGAATAGCAGTAGTATCCTTTTTAAACTGACCTTCAACATCAAAATTCTCTATGCCAAGGTTCTTCTTGCAGGCGGCTAAACCTATAGCTAAGCAAATGAACAGTAGTAAATACTTTGTCTTTTTCATAGTCCTACAAATATAATCTTTAAAAATCATCTTGAAAAGATTATAACGATTTTAACACTTTAATAAGATCCTGAGAAATTATTTGATAACCTAAATCAGTCGGGTGAAGGCCGTCATACGTTACCACAGCCGCAGTTTTCGGGTATGGATATTCATCAGAGGGAGAAAAAGGGATTTTAGTATACTCCGGATAATAGTAGTTTCTGTATTCGCCTGTCAAAGGGTCCTTTAAGCGTTTGTAAGCGACCAGATTTTTGATACCCATCCCTTTTCTATGAAAAAGATCGATAACCTTAATCTTTTCTTTCCTGCCAATCTCGGCAATTGCGTTGGCAAAACTTTCTAGTAATTGGCCATTTTTTTCATGGTATGATCCCCATGCATTATTGTTCTTATCAAAAAGATAAACAAAATCTGTGCGCTGCATAGGGGTAATCAAAATGATCTTTGCATCTGGGTTTAACATCCTGATTTTATTAATAATAATCCGGAAAGACCCGTAAAGTGTGTTAGTCCCTGTATTATTATCATAATCGGAAAGCTTACCTATTGGAATTCCAGACCACCAGTCGTTAGTTCCCAGGAAAACTGAATATATATCTGCTTTTACGATTCCAAGCCTATCTATCTCCTTAGCTATACCGGACGACGTCCATCCGTTATGTCCTTGGTTAATAAAATTTATATTAGGAAGGGCTTCCTGAACTCTAGTCATGTAACCCTTTGTAACTCTATTGCCTGTTTCATTAAGATGATCATTTAGGTATGTGATGGAATCGCCTATTGCCACCCATGTAACTTCCTTCTTTTTTAACGAGATAAAAGCGAATACTACGATTATTAAAGCAATATCAATAACCCCTTTTCTCATATACCTTATCTCCATTTAAATTAGTTTTGTTAACTTTTGCTTTTAATACTTTATTACGAAATACCTTCATGTGATTATCGATGAGGACATATTTAGAATTTCTCGGCTACCTCCTGAAAATGCTTTTTTCCTATTATAAGCCGCCTGTATATCAATGGATGATCCGGTCTGTAAAATTTTTCCATCTTTAACAGCAAACGCCTCGACAACGGAAAAGCTGCCATCTACAGTATACATTTTAGCATTGTAGACCACAAGGTCAGCCTGCTTCTTAGGCGAGCAGGCGCATAAAAGCGTAAGAACAATAGGCAAATAAAAAAATATATCCGTAACTGATATAGGTATTTTACTTTCCACGTCTTTCAATCCAAAAGTATGAGTGTAAAGGATCTGTCCATTTGAGGCTACTGACATAAGGCAAGATAAATAGATTACATAAACTCATTTAATAATAAAACTCCTAGAAGGCCGAGAACCGATACGATAGTCTCCATTACCGACCAGGTGCTGAATGTTTCTTTAAGCGTTAGGTTAAAATATTCTTTAAACATCCAGAATCCGGTGTCATTTACGTGAGAAAACAAAAGACTTCCTGCACCCACAGATAATACCATCAATTCAGGAGAGGCACCAAATCCGATTAACGGTAATACGATCCCAGAAGCGGTTAAAGCGGCAACAGTGGCGGAGCCTAAAGTAATCCTTAGTGCTCCTGTAATTAGCCATGCCAATAGCAGGGGTGACAAGTTTAAAGTAGATGTAAGATCCTTGACGGTATTACCAACACCACTATCGACTAAAATTTGCTTAAAGCCACCACCCGCTGCAATGATTAAGATGATCATCGCAATACTTTTAACACCTGCAGTGCATGATTCCATGGCTGCAGTTATTTTTATCTTTTGGATGAAAATTGTAAATACAACTGCTGTAAGCAAAGCAACAGTGGGATCCGCAAGAAAAATAAACAAACTTTTGAACGAATAATCATATGATATCCCTGCTCCAATTGTGCCCACAATTATGATAAATACAGGTAATAATGCCGAAGTAAAACTACTTAATGTTGAGGGCAATGAACTTTCGTCAGTGATTATGAAGGGCGAATCAAATACCTTCCGGTCTCTTTTTATAATCATTCTCGGGAAAAGCACACCGGCAACTATGGCAATTGGTACGCTCAATATCAAGCCATAAAGCAAGGTCTTTCCCATATCTGCATGAAAGATCGCAGCTAAGGCAACTGGCCCCGGATGAGGAGGTAAAAAGCCGTGGGTAACAGATAACGCAGCCGCCATCGGTATGCCAACATAAAGCTTCGGAAGTTTCGTAGTAGCAGCTATTGCAAAAACCAGAGGTATCAAAACCACAAAACCTGCATTATAAAACAAGGGAATACCAACTAGAAAACCAGTAAGCAAAATAGCCCATTGGATATTTCGCTGACCGAAAGCGCCAATCAAGATAAAAACAATCTTCTTTGCTGCACCACTATCCTCAATAAGCTTTCCCATCATAGCTCCAAGCGCCAATACCAACACCATACTTCCAAGGGTGCTTCCCACACCTGCGCTAATCGAAAGCATTACCTTATTTGCTGGCATCCCTAACATTAAACCCGTTACGATAGCCACAATTACCAAAGCTATCATAGGGTTCAACTTCCTGATAATCAGCAGCAGCAGCAATAGTATTCCAAATAGCACTATAAGTAAAGACATCTATTAATGATTAAGTTGCTGCAGTTGTTTCATAAGCGGTTTTAGAGAAAGATAAAGCGCTTTAAATATGGGAAATATTTTTTGGTAAGTTTCATGATTTGCTATGTTAGGCAATATTGACTGGGGATTTTTATCTTTCAGCGAGATGTTGAGCTTTAATGTTTTGGCTGCAAGAATTACAGCTCCAATTGCAGATGCATCCTCTTCTTGAATAAGTACTAATTTCTTACCCGTTATATCTGCCAATATTTGCATCCAAACTTCAGATTGAACAAAGCCACCGCTTACATTCAATTGGGTAATTGCTTCACCATTACTTTCCACTACCTGCAACACCTCATATAACGTAAAGCATATTCCTTCTAGAACAGCTCTGGCAAGCTGAGGTCTGCTATGATGAAGTCTCAGTCCAAAAAATGTCCCGCAACTGTCCGAATCCCATAATGGAGCACGTTCCCCTGATAAGTAAGGTAAAAACAACAAACTATCGCTACCTGCTTCAACTTCACTAATGTGCTTAAATAGTTGCGCATAGACGATCTCAGTCAGTTCTGATTCCCGGAAAATATTCTTTAACAACCATTGAACTGTAGACCCACCATTGTTAACGGCTCCACCACAAATGAAAAATTCTTTATCTAGAATATAATTAAAGGTCATAGTGGGATAATTAACAATAGGTGTTCTACTCGCCACCCTTACGGCCCCACTCGTACCAATTGTCAAAGCAGCTATGCCAGGCTCGGTTGCAAGACTTCCTAGGTTTGCCAGACAGCCATCACTGGCACCAATTACAAATTTAGTAGAAGCAAAGGCACTAAGACTTTGATCTTTTAATCCCAGTCCAGAACGCGTATAATCGGTCTGCACAAGCGTAGAAAGTTGTTCTTTATATATTCCAGCCAATTCAAGCGCTTGACTATCCCATTCCAGACTATTAATATTAAAGAGACCCGTGGAGGAGGCAATGGAATGGTCGACCACAAATTCAGCAAAAAGCTTGTACCAAATATATTCTTTGATAGAGAAAAACCTGCGCA
>JACMPF010000182.1 GCA_014377665.1 Pedobacter sp.
ACTTTGGTCTTCGATTAACAGAATCATGCTGAGTGTCACGGGTTGATTGGAGTGAACTTTACAAAATGGCTCCATGATATTTACGAGAGCCAATGGCGCTATTGATTTATCACCAGGATCTCCCTGTGTCTGAAGATTTATAGTTAGGTTGTTGTTGTACTTATTGAGATCAATGAAATGAATAAAGCTATATATGGCGCCCATTTCTTCTATCAATTTTGTGTATTGTTGACGGTTGCTGTATAGCCGGTACCTAAGAAGATCTGAGAAAGTGAGGATCGCTTCGGAAGTATTTTCAGCCATATCTGAAGCTGATTGCTTCAGTTGCGACAGAGATCTCATTAAGAAATCAGGACTAATATTAGTTTTGAGCATATCTAATTTAACCCGTTCAATCTCCTGCTGTTCTTTCTCCATCTCCATATCTGTATGTCCTTCTTCATTCTTTTCCATAAAGAAAAGCATCATTGAAAATATCAGAAAGTTGAGCAAATAGTTACCAAGGTTACTGGCATAGGAGATCATATAACTAGAATTAGCAGTCTGATGGGTACTTAAATGAACGAAATTCTTATTGTACAGAACATCGATCGCTGGTATAATAAAGTAGCATGCAAGCACGATAGACCAGAACTTAAAATTCTTATTTCGTTTAAAAAAGTACGGGATGAGGTAAAGACAATAGGTATAAAAAAAGACTGCGATTAGCAGGTTGTCGAGAATGAAATGGTTAAATAATATGGCGGGAGTGATAGGTATCTTTACCGTTAGTAACGTTCCTACAACTAATACCCATGTCCAATAAACTACATGTGCAATCCAGCGATACCTGGTAAAATATACCAGACGGTTTTTATTGTTAATCTCTAATTCTACAATATCAGCCATGTTTAAAGGTTAATAGAAAGGTCTACTTCAAACCTGTCTTTAAAGTTATTGATGGCCAAATCGTGGCGTTGGGGATATAAAATTTCCAGCCTGCGTTTGACATTTTTTAATCCTATACCACCTTTATATTCAGAGATAGATTGGCCAACAAGGTTGAATGGTTTGCTATTTTGCAGCTTGAAATGCACTAATTCTTCTGTAACATCTATTTCAAGGTTTATCCATGACTTTCCAAAACTAGTCTTGGTGCCATGTTTGAAGGCGTTTTCAAGAAAATTAATGAGTAACAATGGTGCAATCTTCTTATTACCGATTTCTCCGTTTATTTGCACCGTAACCTTAATTTGGTTCTCGTTGTGCCTCAATTTCTCAAGCGCGATATAACTATCAGTAAACGTGAATTCATTTGCTAAGGGTACAAGATCAGCCTTACACTCATATAGCATATAATGCAAAAGAGACTCTAGTCTTTCTATAATTACCTTTGTTTGCGTTGATTTTTTCATGCTCAGTGCATAGATGTTGTTCAACGTATTAAAAAGAAAATGAGGATTTATCTGTGACTTTAAAAAGCTGCTTTCCAATGCAATTTTCTGTGTCTTGTATTGTTGTAGCTTCTTTAATCCCTTTTGCTGGTCATAGATATCAACAAAATAATAGAAGGCTATAAAGATCGATAGAAAAATAAGGTAGCTGGAATAGTATCTAATTAAGAGGCCTAAGAAGCTATTGTCTGCCTTGCCTGGGGGATTTGCCACCGGGCTGAAAATTGAGGTAAGTGTTAAGGTTTGCACAAGATACCAGAACAAAATTACACCTACCAGAGACATCCAGTAGTAATACTTATTAGATTTCTTCGAGAGTGGTACAACAAAAAAAAGGAAAGTGTAGGCAACGAAAAAAAAAACTATAAATCTGATAGAGAAACTTGCGATCACAATGCTATTGGGATAACCGAGCTTCAAGAAACGAATGCTATTGACATAACTGAAATAGAACGAGGCCAATAATCCCAGCCAGAAAATAAGATGGAGCATCCACCTGTTATTTTGAAATGCCCTGGAAGCTTGTTGTTTAAATATTGAGTTTGCCATCTGCGTTGCTGGCAAATTTATTCCATTAGTTTGATAATAACTAAGGATTTTAACTATTTGTAAAATTTAGAAATCGACATCAAATGTTTCAGAAGAGGGAAATGATGACAAATGTGGTCACAAGTGTAAAGACTATCCGCGTTCTTAATTATTTAAGGAACAGGGAAGAGATATATAAAATCTAGTACTGATCTACGACTGGTTTGCTGATTTTAATAAACCTCTTCCAACAATTTTGTCTTTTGCTGGAACCTAAAAAATAATAGTATTGAAGCGGTTAAAAGTCCAAAAGTCAGTCCGTACCAGATTCCATTGACCCCCATCTTTAAAACTATTCCTAACACATAAGCTAAAGGAATCCCGATGATCCAATATGCGATGAAGGTGATTATGGTAGGAACATTGACATCACCAACGCCTCTTAAGATACCTAAACCAACGACCTGGGTACCATCGAACAATTGGAAAAATCCTGCAATGATAAGTAGTTGAGCTGCAATACTTATGACAGCTTGATCTTCAGTGTAAATATAGGGTAATAGATTGTTTGCCAAGGTAAAGAAAATGGCGGTGACAGACATAAATACAATGATTACATGGTAACTTGCTATCGCTGATCTCCTAAGATCTAAAAAGTTGGCTTTACCAAGATTGTTGCCAGTTTTTATGGTCGCTGCAGAGGCTATACCACTGGCCATCATATAGGTTACTGCAGCGAGGTTGATTGCTACTTGATGTGCTGCTTGTTCCACAGCACCTATGGTTCCGATGAGAATGGCGGCTCCACTAAATGCACTGATTTCGAACGCGTATTGAAGAGCAACAGGCGCTCCTATTTTCAATATTTGCTTTGAACGGATATTATCAATAAAAGTGAATTTAAAATTTTGTATATACCTCTTAAAATGAACGGAACGCATTACGTAGGCAACCATAACTATAGCCATTAATGTTCGGTCAATCAATGTACTTAATCCTACTCCTTTTACGCCCATTGGAGCAATACCAAACATCCCTTTTACGAAAATTACACCAAAAATTACATTAACAACATTACCCCATACAGAGATATACATCGCCTGCTTAGTAAAGCCCAATCCTTCTGTGAACTGTTTAAAGGTTTGAAAGATCATTAAGGGAATTATGGATAGCCCAAGATAGGCAAGATATGGTTTTGCATAGGCAACAACCTCTGGGGACTGCCCGATGTGGTCAATTACTAAGAGTGAACCGAAATGAACTAGCGTGTATAGTATAATGGATGTTATAAAATTTATAATCAAGCTGTTAGAAAGCAATTTTCCACACTCGTCAAAATTTTGTCGGCCGTTCTCTCTAGCAACTAATGGGGTCAGGCCATAAGAAAGTCCCATTCCAAGTACCAAAATCAGCATAAACACACTGTTTACCAAAGAAACGGCGGCAAGTTGAATGGTGCCGGCAAAGTGACCGACAATAACGCTGTCTGCCAGATGAACAAGGGTATGTCCAAGTTGAGAAACCACAATTGGCAAGGCAAGATGCAGGTTATCTTTGTAGTAAGGTTTGTATTTATTTAGAAAGGCAGTCAACATTAGGGCAAAAGTCGGGTTTTTTAACAAGATTTGAGTTGAATATTTTTCTATCCATGTTCAAATTCGCTCGTACTGATCAATAATAATGATGCTACGCATCCTGAATATCAAATGACATTCTAAATTTATTTTACGTAGCTACGTAGTACTCTTCTTTTTCAGATGTTACTGGTTTAATTATTCCGACAAGGATTAGGTTTACCAAAATTTTTTGTGCCTGACGGTAGGAGCTACGTGTGAGCTTACTGAATTGCTTCAATGTTATTCTGCCTTCCTGAGTTAGATATTCAAATAGTTTTTTTTCCTGATGGGTATAATTAATCACATTATCTGTGTTTTCATTACTTCTTTTAATGACTTCTACAATTATTTTACTTGCAAGGATACTTTTGTCGTTAACTCGATAGTATACCCACCATTTTTTATGCTCATCTAATGCATAATGAGGCTTACTATCACTTGCAGCTATTTTGACTACCAGAACCAATTTATCATCCACATAAATCTCATCAAACTCGGGTTCTATAGCAGGCTTGCAAAACTGATGTGCAGATTTAGTAATCATGTATCGCTCCTCATCTTCAGATTTTACCCCTTTGATTTCACCATTATCTGCTACGCCAATTAAAAGTTGTCCACCTTTGTTATTGGCAAATGCAACCAGGCTCTTCGCTATTTTTTCTACACTCGTGATCGTTTTCTTGAAATCTAACGTTGTTCCTTCGCCCTGTAGGATAAGCCTTTTGATGTTCAATACATTTCCTCCTAATTGTTAATAAGCAATAAGCGGTTCTTCACCGAGATGCAAACTTCTAATATAGACTTCATTCATAACCGTAGCACAAAGTTCGCCAGAGGCATTTGTAATCTCCATTGGGTATGCTTTCACAAATTTCCCAATAGTATTTAATGCCAAAATAGCTTCATTCAACATCTCGTCGCTTATGGTAACAGTAAAAAAGAGATCAGTTCGTCCTGGTTTAAGGTATTGTATTGAGGCACTTTTCAACCATACCCTTACCTTGAAGCCTTCTCTTTGAAGAAGCTGATCAAACAATAGGGCGTAAAAAGGATCAGTAGCTGAGTAGATGGTACCCCCGAATATTGAACTGTTATAATTTTTATTGAAAAGACTTTTATTGATCTTAACATCTACTCCTCTAAATCCTTTATGAAACTTCAATACCCATATTCTTTGAAAAAGAAGTGGAGGGTATAGGCACAAGCCCCATTTGAGGGTTCTTTCAGAAACGATCATAATGCTAAATATCTGAAAGTTTATCGAAGTTAAAAATTTTAAAATAATAAAACTAACTAGAGAAAAATATCGTATGTACGATTAAAACCTAAATACCAAAACCTTAATCATGAAAAAACAATTTTTAAATTTAGCATCTGGGCTGGCATTGCTAGCTATGATCTCAGCATGTAGTTCTACTGATAAGACTGCAAGTACAGGCGATAGTTCAATGGTTGACACCTCTATGAGCATGGCTGATACTTCAATGAATTCCACAGAGCAGGGAGTCGAAGTTGGTGGCGCGATGATGGTTCCTTCTAAAAACATCGTTGAGAATGCAATTGCTTCTAAAGACCATACCACTTTGGTAGCTGCTGTTAAAGCCGCAGGTTTGGTGGAAACATTAAGCGGAGCTGGTCCATTCACTGTATTTGCTCCAACGAATGAAGCATTTGCAAAGTTACCTGCCGGAACAGTAGATAATTTACTTAAACCAGAGATGAAAGCTGACCTATCAAAGGTATTAACTTATCATGTTGTAGCTGGTAGTTACAAAGCTGCAGACTTAAAAGATGGAATGGAATTAACTACCGTTCAGGGTGGCAAAATTAAGTTGACTGAAAAAGATGGATCTTGGTGGGTAAATGATTCGAAAATTACTATATCTGATGTGGTTTCTAGCAATGGAGTGACATTTGTGATTGATGGCGTGTTGATGCCGAAATAATATTCTATTTTAATTTTTTGTTTTTTGGTAAAAGGTTCTTTCAAAATATGAAAAGAACCTTTTTACTTTTATATCATTAGAGATTTAGAACTACAGACATTTATTTTACTCTAGAAGTAAACATTTGAAAAACCCCTATGTTACGAAAAAATTGATCTTAAGTCTTGCTTTTGCTGTATCGATCATGGTAGCAGGGTCAGCATGCAATTCAACAAAAAGTGTTTCAGAAGGTGCAAATAGTACAATGACAGATACTTCAGTTACGCCAGTAGATTCAACTGCAATGCCAGTTGAATCTATAATGGTTAAGCAGATGTAGTTATTAAATTTATCTATAAAAGGTGTGAGGGAATAACAGTTAAATCTTGATTATTATTCCTTAGGCTTTTTTTGTATTTTCAGCTGCCAAATTAAAATTCATGAGTTCT
>JACMPF010000183.1 GCA_014377665.1 Pedobacter sp.
AAAAGAAAAGTTTGACCGCAGCAAGCCGCACTTAAACATCGGCACTATCGGTCACGTTGACCACGGTAAAACAACCTTAACAGCAGCTATCACTAAAGTGTTATCTGATGCTGGTTTATCTGAGGCGCGTTCATTTGAATCAATTGACTCTGCTCCAGAGGAAAAAGAAAGAGGTATCACTATTAACACAGCACACGTTGAGTATTCAACTGCTAGCCGCCACTATGCTCACGTTGACTGTCCAGGTCACGCGGATTACGTGAAAAACATGGTTACAGGTGCTGCGCAAATGGATGGAGCGATTATCGTTGTAGCTGCTACAGATGGTCCAATGCCACAAACTCGCGAGCACATTCTATTGGCTCGTCAGGTTGGTGTACCAACATTAGTAGTTTTCATGAACAAAGTGGATATGGTAGATGATCCTGAATTACTAGAATTAGTAGAGATGGAGATTCGTGAATTGTTATCATTCTATGATTTCCCTGGTGATGATATTCCAGTTATTCAAGGTTCAGCTTTAGGTGGCTTGAACGGAGATCCTAAATGGGTTGGAAAAATCATGGAATTAATGGATGCTGTAGATAGCTACATTCCAATTCCTCCACGTTTAACTGAGCTTCCATTCTTAATGCCTGTTGAAGATGTATTCTCGATCACTGGTCGTGGTACTGTTGCAACTGGTCGTATTGAGCGTGGTGTAATCAACTCTGGAGATCCAGTTGAGATCTTGGGTATGGGTGCTGAAAATCTTAAATCAACTGTAACAGGTGTTGAGATGTTCCGTAAGATCCTTGATTATGGTGAAGCAGGAGATAACGTAGGTCTATTGTTGCGTGGTATTGAGAAAACTGATATCCGTCGTGGTATGGTTATCTGTAAACCAGGTTCTGTAACTCCTCACACTGATTTCAAGGCTGAGATCTATGTATTGTCTAAAGCAGAAGGTGGTCGTCATACTCCATTCTTTAACAAATACCGTCCACAATTCTATTTCCGTACTACAGATGTTACTGGTGAGATTTCACTAGCTGAAGGAACTGAAATGGTTATGCCAGGTGATAACGTTACGATCACAGTTAAATTGATCAACGCAATCGCAATGGAAAAAGGTCTTCGTTTCGCTATCCGTGAGGGTGGTAGAACAGTAGGAGCTGGTCAGGTAACTGAGATTTTAAAATAGTTTTTACAGCCCTTTGGGGGTGTTGAAAAGTTTTATAAAGTAAAAGCGAAGTACTTAGGCTTTATCAGCCTGAGTACTTTGTTTCTTAATTAGAATCTGTTTTTAAAATAGACATTAGATTACACACGGGAATAGTTCAACGGTAGAATAGAGGTCTCCAAAACCTTTGATCAGGGTTCGAATCCTTGTTCCCGTGCAAAAATATAATTATGGCTTCAGTAGTTCAATTTATTAAAGAATCGTATGAGGAAATGACCCAGAAGGTTACCTGGCCTACATGGGGAGAATTACAAAATTCTGCGGTGCTGGTTTTGGTAGCTTCACTTATCATTGCATTGGTTGTATTTGCAATGGATAAGGGATCTACACTTATGTTAGATACTTTTTATAAATCACTTTCTAATTAATATAGCTCAATGAACGATCAGTTAAAATGGTATGTAGTTAGGGCGGTTAGCGGAAAAGAGAAAAAGGTTAAACAATATATCGATTCTGAAATTAGCCGTTTAGGATTTTCTCATTTGGTTCCACAGGTATTGATTCCTATGGAGAAGTATTACCAGATGAAAGATGGTAAGAAGATTGCAAAAGAGCGCAATTTCTATCCTGGATATGTTTTGATTGAAGCTGTTTTAGATGGGGAACTAGAACATATTATTAAAAATGTTAACAGTGTGATTGGCTTTTTAGGAGATAAGGGTGGTAATCCTGTTCCGATGCGCCAAGCAGAAGTTAACCGTATTTTAGGTAAAGTTGATGAGATGAGCCAACAAAGCGAAACCATGAACATTGCCTATTATGTTGGAGAGAACGTTAAAGTAATGGATGGACCGTTTAACGGTTTCAACGGCGTTATCGAAGAGGTTAATGAAGAGAAAAAGAAATTAAAAGTTATGGTTAAGATCTTCGGACGTAAGACTCCTTTAGAACTTAATTACATGCAAGTAGATAAAGAGTAGAATAAAAGACCTTAATTGTTACATTGCTTCCAACATTTAACATTGAGTATTACAAATTAACAAAAACAGAAAATGGCAAAAGAAGTCAGTGCACTTGTTAAATTACAAATCAAGGGCGGAGCGGCAAATCCATCGCCACCGGTAGGACCTGCATTAGGTGCTAAAGGGGTTAACATCATGGAGTTTTGCAAACAATTCAATGCTCGTACCCAAGATAAGCCCGGTAAAGTATTACCAGTTGTAATTACTGTTTATGCTGACAAGTCTTTCGAATTCATCATCAAAACTCCTCCTGTAGCAATCCAGTTAAAAGATGCTACTAAACTAGCGAGTGGTTCTGCTGAGCCCAACCGTAAGAAAGTTGGTTCGGTGACTTGGGATCAGGTTAAGTCAATTGCTGAAGATAAGATGACTGATTTAAATGCTTTCACTATCGAATCGGCAATGAGTATGGTTGCCGGTACAGCACGCAGTATGGGAATCACCGTTAGCGGTGACGCACCTTGGACAAATTAATTAACAAAAAACAGTTTACAACAGTGGCTAAATTAACAAAAAACCAAAAAAAGGCACATGCTAAACTAGAATCTGGTAAAACGTATTCTTTAAAGGATGCGGCTGCTTTGGTAAAAGAGATTACTACTACTAAATTTGATGCTTCGGTTGATATCGACGTTAGTTTAGGTGTAGACCCACGTAAAGCCAATCAAATGGTACGTGGTATCGCAACTTTACCTCACGGTACAGGTAAAACTGTACGTGTATTAGTTCTTTGTAATCCTGATAAGGAAGAAGAGGCTAAAGCAGCAGGTGCAGATTTCGTGGGTTTAGACGAATATGTGTCCAAAATTGAAGGTGGATGGACTGATGTTGACATTATTATCACTACTCCTGCTTGTATGGCAAAAGTAGGTAAACTGGGCCGCGTTTTAGGTCCACGTAACCTTATGCCAAATCCTAAATCAGGTACTGTAACCAACGATGTTGGTAAAGCGGTAACTGACGTAAAAGGCGGAAAGATCGATTTTAAAGTTGACAAAAGTGGCATTATACACGCTTCAGTAGGAAAAGTATCATTTCCTGCAGAAAAGATATATGAAAACGCTTTAGAGGTACTTCAAGTTATTTCTAAGCTAAAACCATCTGCTGCAAAAGGAACTTATTTTAAGAGCATTCACGTGTCTTCAACAATGAGTCCTGGAATTGCAATCGAAGCTAAATCAGTAACGGGGATCTAATTATTATGAACAGAGAAGAAAAACACGAACTAGTTTCAGCTCTTCAAGAGAAAATGCGAGAGTTCGGCAATTTTTATATTGCTGATACCTCTAGCTTATCTGTTGCTAAGGTTAATAATATCCGTCGCAAATGTTTCGAAAACGGGATCGAGATGAAGGTTGCTAAAAATTCATTGATCAAAAAAGCGATCGAAGGATTAGAAGGTGATTCATCAGAGATCTTTGCAGCCCTTAAAGGTCAGTCAGCATTATTATTTTCAACTTCAGGTAATGCTCCGGCAAAACTGATCAAAGCGTTGAGAAAAGGATCTGATAAACCAGTACTTAAGGCAGCATATATTGATTCATCTATATATGTTGGTGATAACCATTTAGATTCATTAGTAAGCT
>JACMPF010000184.1 GCA_014377665.1 Pedobacter sp.
CATTCCAATCTGTTCTTGCAACCCACTATGGCTGTGGTACCAGTGTGTTCCATGCTGAACGATAGGAAACTTATAGATGTAGGTACTGTGTGGCTTTATTGGCATCTGCGTAAGAAATGGAACACCATCCATCCTGTTTGGCAAAAATAGTCCATGCCAGTGCAAGGACGTTTCTTCATCGAGGTTATTGTGTACATAAATTAACGCCGTGTCGCCTTCGGTAAAGGTTAGTGTAGGCATTGGAATTTGCCCATTTACGGCAATTGCCCGTTTTGATTTTTTTCCATAAGTCACAGTCGTATCGGCTATGTAAAGATCGTAACGAACAGTACGAGGCGCTGCACTACTTGTAATGGTTTTGATCGGACCTAAATTTGCTTTTGCCTTTTTGATATTTTCCATCGTTGGATTGTCATCTCCCATCTGCATCCCACTCATGTTCTCCATGTTGTCCATGTTATCCGTCTTTTTAGCCTCTTTCATTGGCATATCCATACCATCATGCTTGATTGGAACCGGTTTAGGAGTTTCCTTCACCAGTTTCATTCCGCATTTAGGGCAGTTGCCAGGTTTGGAAGCATGAATTTCCGGATGCATTGGACAAGTGTAGGTAACAGGTTGCTGCTTTGCTTTGCCAGGCATTGTATGACCCTGATGCTGCGCAGAAGCGAACCCAGACAGACCCATGAATAAGATATATAATATTAATTTTTTCATTTTATTTATTTTATAAGAGACTGTATCTCATTTGTTCCAGCCAATTTGTCACTAGTTCTCTTTCAGTTTGGGAGAGTTTTGCACTCCTGTGGATTAATGTGTACGAGCTAAGTGGCATAGTTTCATCTTTAATGCTGTTAGCAATTGATTTTAGTTTGCTTTGCTGTCTGCGCCTAGAGTAACTGCCAAACTCATTAAAATTCAGTTCTTGTTTTCCTTTTTTAATGTGTGAGGCCAAAAGCCAGCCTCCCGGCTGTAACATAGCATACCAGGGATATCGGGTATTGTTACTATGGCAGTCATAACAGGAATTTTTCAATATTCCATGTATCTTTTCTGGAACGGGGAAAACCCTCGTTATATCCATTCGGGACGCCTGCCTGCTTTTATTGCGTGGGGGCTGAATAAACTGTATAAACATCAGAACCAGTAACAGAAACATAAATCCCTTTGTTACCCGACTCATGACTTAGTTCAATTCTTCTTTAATACTTCCACAGTTAAGCATTGCTTTGCCCAAATAAGGATTTTGTATATCCTTAGTTTCACTAATCCAGTTACCGCCTTTACCACCATTGTACATCGGGCAGTTAACATAATAAAACTTTTGTCCCGTTTTGTCTCCGGCTTTAACTAATTCATAAATCTCTGGGCTAAGCATTTCGAAATGCTCACGCTGGTGTTTGATATTTCCGGCATTGGAACCGATATGTTCCGCGTGTTCTTTAGCATCATCAGAAATATCCTTAAATACTTTAGATTGCTGGACGGTAAGGGAAGCTTGATCTACATTACCTATTGCCTTCACCAAGTTATTCCCACCCTCTGCAGCATCCTTATCGTTGTCTTTAGCTAATGCATTTTTTAATTGTAGGTATGCAGAGATAACTTCTTTGGTCGAAGCTGTTCTAATGTCTGCTTCAGTATGCGCAACCTCAGTTTTAGCGCTGTCAATTCCGCCAACGGAATTATTGGTTGTCTTTGAACCGTTATTGCAGGCTGTGAATAAAAGTATGGACACAGCCATGCTCAATATTGTGAGTTTCATATTGTTTTTTTTAGAATATTAAATTAATTAATTACTTGTAGGATTTCAAGAGCCCTAAGCGAAAAACTTAGGGCTCTTGAAATGGCAAGAATTACTTTATAGTCTCTACTACCTTACCGCAAGTCAGCATGGAACTGCCGTAATACGGATTCTTAACTGCTTTCTCACTGCTTAGCCAGTTGCTCTTTTTCATCGGGCAATACATTTGATAAACAGGTTCGGTGGATAGTTTTGATCCTTTAGCAAGGACGATCATGGCTGTCGAAAGACCGGCAAAATGTTCACGCTGACTATTAAGATCTTTGCTTCCGGCAATCTTTCCTGCATGTTCAAGCAGTTTGTCGCGGTTAGTAGCACTCAGTGTCTTGGTATCTGCGCCGTTAAGAGCTTTTACCAGCTCTCCGGCTTTCGAGGCGGCAAGCTTTGCGTTTCCGCCTACTAAGGCATCTTTGACATTGTAATATAAGGGAAGCAAGGCAGATCCTTGAACTTGTTGTGCAAATCCGATTTGTGTAAAGGCAGTCGCCATGATAGCAACCATTAAAAATATCTTTTTCATAATATTGATTTTAAAATTTAAATAATTATTATTCCGAATAGTCACCTACCCGATCAAACTTAAAACTCTAAATCAAATCTGAAAACTTTGTATTGCTATACGTACATCTGGGACGGGTGTTCGGCAGTGCCGGACGAAATACGCATTAGGAGTGTTTACCGGAAATCTTTTTAACCCGCCTATAGGATATGTCGTAACTGGCAGATTAAAAACAGAGATGGTTAGCAAACTGTAGTCGAAATTGCGCTGGGCCACTTTTTCAGCATTTGTGATTCTAGCGACTTCATCTTTACAGCAATTGTCTTTCGATCCTTTGGAAGAATGATGATCGGATATAGCTTTATCATGCTCGTGAGGCTCCATATGCTTATGTGCATGGTGGCTATCAAAAGTTCTTTTCTCTTTCTGGTGATGATCAGAATTAAACCCCATATTAACACCAACAGCACAAGCAAGTCCAACTACGGTATTCAAAAGGAACACTGTAGTTAAAAATGCAGCTTTAAACTGTGTGGATCTACGGATTTTCATTTGAGATAAAAGTAAACTATTATTTTTAATTACATTCTAATATCTAAATATAGCCGAATGCCTGTTCCAAAACTTACATAATTTTGTAAAAAACATACAAAATTCATGCCTACCCGAAATAAGTAGACTAGAATTTTCCAGCTTATTTAGGCGGCTGTTGCTATTTGCTCACAGGCCTCAGCACATTTACGGCAAGCTTCAGCACATTCTTTGCAATGTTGGATGCCCATTTGTCCATGCTTTTCACATTCTTCAGCGCAAGCGCTACAAACATCAGCGCAAACTCTACACAAATGAGCACTGTATTCGCTTCCCAAACTCATGAGTTCTGTAGCTGAGCGGCAGATCGCCGCACATTCCAGGTCTAATTGAATACATCGGACCATCATTTTTACGTTTTCTTCTTTTAAACATTCGGTAGCACAGTGGTTACAGGCTACTGCACATGCTACACAAGCATCAATGCAATCTTGAAATCTTTGATGTGACATAATCTTTTGTTTATAAATAGTTTTATACTTTGTCAAGTGGTTTACGACTGTTATTCTCTAATGCTTTAAATTCTCTGGGCGACTGGCCGGTAACTGCCTTAAACTGGTTGGATAGATGGGAACTGCTGCTATATCCCATTTTCCAGGCAATTTCGTTCAGATTTAGTTCACCGTATTGAAGCAGTTCTTTTACTTTTTCAATTTTTTGCTGAATGATGAACTTTTCAATGGTAAGATCCTCCTTGTCGGAAAATAACCTACTTAGATAGCTATAATCTTTATTAAGCCGCTCTGACAGAACCTGGCTAAAGATAACGTGTTCTGGTAGATCTGAATGATGCACCAATTCAATAATGATGTTACGGATACGCTCAATAAGCTTATCCTTGTCTTTATCAATCAGTTCAAAACCGAGTACCTTAAGGGAAGCAGCAATTTCACTCAGTTTGTTTTCCGAAGGTTCCGGATCTACAAGTGCTGTGCCTAGAGAAATCTCGGAGACCTGCATATCGAGGTGTTCCAATTGTTGGCGTACAACAGTAATACACCTGTCGCAAACCATATTTTTTATATGTAATAACATTGTTTAAAATCAAGTTAAAATAAAAAAAAAGCCAAGGAGGATTAATTTTTCGCAAGGTTTCCTAATCATTCTAGATGGCTTAACAACAGGTGAAATCCAATTTTGTTCTGATTAGACTTTTTCTGCTTTGTAACCAGCTTTTGCAAGTGTATCGATCACTTTCTGCTCATCTATTCCTGCTGTGCCCTCAACGGTCAATATCTTATCCGGATTTTGAGTATCAACTTCCCATTTTTCGATATCAGAAAGCTTATTTAAATGAGGGGTAACGGCAGCTATACATCCGCCGCATTTGATATTTGTTTTGAATTTTAGTGTTTCCATGATTTGTTATTATTTAATTTGATAATAATTGAGAAAATTTAAGACGAAGACTATTACTAACCACTGATACCGAGCTTAAGGCCATTGCCGCTCCGGCAATCATTGGGTTTAATAAAAACCCGTTTATTGGATACAAAATACCAGCAGCAATTGGAATACCGATCAGGTTATAAATGAATGCCCAGAACAAGTTTTGACGGATGGTTCGAACCGTTAGCTTGGATAAGCGCAGGGCTTTGGGTACCTGCATCAGGTCGGAAGACACCAATGTGATTTTGGCTACGTCAATGGCGATATCCGACCCTTTACCCATAGCAATGGAAACGTCGGCCTGTGCCAATGCCTGGCTGTCGTTGATACCATCACCGATCATAGCTACAACCTTACCTTGCAATTGTAGTTGCTTTACAAATTCTGCCTTATCTGATGGAAGTACCTCAGCCTTGAAATTAGTGATACCAGCCTGGGCAGCTACCGCAGCAGCTGTCTGTTGATTATCTCCGGTAAGCATGTAAACTGCTATTCCCTGATTTTTTAATTCATTTACAGCATTTGCAGAATTTTCTTTGATCTGGTCTGCTATCGCCACAATAGCCAGTACATTGGTTTGATCAGTAAAATAGATGACCGTCTTTGCCTGTTCTTGCAGCGCAAGTACCTGTTGCTTTAAGTTCCCGGGAATATCGATCTGTTGATCCGTTAATATCTTATGGCTTCCCGCCCGATAGGTCTGTCCTTCGTAAACTGCCTGAACACCTTTTCCAGTCAGGCTTTCAAACGCGGTCACCTCGGCAGAACTACCATTTTCTTGTTTCAGGTAACGGGTAATGGCTTCTGCAAGGGGATGTTCGGATTGCTGCTCCAAGGCAAAAAATATTTTCGAAAGTTTTTGCTTGTCCTGTTTTAATCCCTGTTGCCAGATCAGCTCCGTTACTTCGGGTTTACCTTTAGTTAGGGTTCCCGTTTTATCTAAAACAACGGCATTGACCTTATAACCCAGTTCCAATGCTTCTGCATCTTTGATCAGAATGCCGCTTTCAGCGCCCTTGCCAATACCAACCATGATTGCGGTAGGTGTGGCCAGACCCAGTGCACAAGGACAGGCGATTACCAGTACAGTTACCATTGCGATCATTCCCTGCGTAAAAGCATTCTCACCGCCAGTCAGCACCCAGATCAATAAGGTGAGCAGGGCAATGCCGATGACCACAGGCACAAATATCCCGGCGATCTTATCCACCAGTTTCTGCACTGGAGCCTTAGATCCCTGCGCATCCTGAACCATTTGGATGATCTGCGCCAGCATGGTTTCCCCGCCTACTTTCTCGGCGCTAAAACGAAAGCTACCTTTTTGATTGATTGTTCCCGCAAAAACTTTGTCGCCCTTATTTTTGGCTACTGCCACAGGCTCGCCGGAAATCATACTTTCATCAACATACGAACTGCCTTGGTAAACCTCCCCGTCGACTGGTATTTTTTCACCGGAACGCACCATGATTTTATCGCCGATATGCACATCAGAAAGGGGCGTCTCTTTCTCGCCGCTTTCGGTAACGATAAGTACTGTCTTGGGTTGCAACCCAATCAATTTTTTAATGGCAGACGAAGTGTTGGACTTCGCCCGTTCTTCTAGTAGCTTTCCGAGCATGATAAAAACAATCACAACTGCAGCAGCTTCAAAATAAACATGTGGATGCAGCCCCCTGCGATGCCAGAATTCGGGATTTAATGTATTAAATACGCTGAACAGGTAGGCAATACCTGTGCTTAAGGCAACCAGTGTATCCATGTTTGCTCTACCATGACGGGCCTGTTTAAATGCACCGATAAAAAATTTATTTCCAAAAACAAACAATACAGGGGTGGTCAGCCCCCACATATAATAGTTTGCATTGGGGATATTCATGAAAAACATCCCTATTACAACAATGGGTAGTGTCAACAACGCTGCTGCTATCACTCGGGCTTTCAATGCCTGGTAATTACTGCGCTGTACTTCTTCCTGTTTTTCTTTCCCGCTCTCTGTGTCTAGTATAAGATCATAGCCTATGGCCTGAACGGCTTTTTGAAAAGCAGATGGAAGAACCTGGTCAGGGTGGTA
>JACMPF010000185.1 GCA_014377665.1 Pedobacter sp.
ATCTTGATGATGTTTCCAACACCAACACTTCCTTCCATATATGGGCCCTTGTCAAGAGAAGTGATAATTGGGATGCCAAAGTCATTCTTAACAAACTACCTGGAAGAGGCATTGATCATAGGTGTTAGTTCTTCCACCAACTCGTGATCTAAATCCTTCAACACAATTAAAACTATAGAAGGTATTCACATGGCCTACTTCAAAAGGCCCAAAATCTTTGTAGCTGGCAAATAATAGTGTTACAGCATCCAGAGTCCTTATAACTTTATAATGTATCTAGATTCTTATACACCCTCATATAAAAACCATTTTATTTGTCCCGCCTGTTTCTATAACATAAAACATCTGGTCTTTTTTGAGCATCGGGAAGTACAACTAAATTTGAACCGCCACTGTAGAGGCTATCTGACAGCTGTTCATTTATCTTATAATTTTTATGATTAACAGTACGATCACCCTTAAATTTATAAAAATTCTTCATTGTATTATTGTTTAACTTACAGAGCCTAGTCTGTATGCGCAACAAAATTAATATTCAACTTCTGAATATTATTATTAGAAAGTCTGGATATAGTTAATGAATTGAGGTTATGACAAACAAATGAATATTAGCTTTAAAGTTACCAACTCATTACTTGAAACATCCTTCGAAATTCATCGCCCATGTTAGCAGTCAACTCAATATGATCACCCGTTACAGGATGTTTAAATTTTAACTCCGAAGCATGTAATAACATGGTAGTCATATCCCATTGTTCTTTAAAAAACTTATTTTGTTTATTACAACCATGCTTCCTATCTCCAATTATCGGATAAAAAATATGCGCGAAATGCTTACGCAGTTGGTGCATCCTTCCTGTAGTAGGCGTGGCTTCAACTAAAGAGTATCTGGAAGTTTCATGCTTTCCAAAGGGAATATTCAGCTCTGTTCGCTTGAGCGTGACGAACGAAGTGAAAGCCTCTTGAATCGTCCCATTCTCTTTGGCCAAAGGATAGTCAATATCTTGTTGATCAGGGCTATGACCACGCAGTACAGCAAGATACTTTTTTAAGACTTGGCCATTCTGAAATTGTCGTTGTAAGGCGATCTCTACATCCTTTTCAAACGCGAACAGCAACAGTCCCCCAGTTTTACGATCAAGCCTATGAACGGGACTCACATGCTTACCTATTTGATCTCTAAGGAGCTGCAAGGCAAACTCTTTGGCATCGTTTGCTATAGATGAACGGTGGACCAATAATCCATGTGGCTTATTGATTGCGATGATATGGTCATCCTGATATACGATTTCAAGCATTCGCAAAGTTAAACCTTCGCTCGCCATTCTACAACCATTGTTTCCTCGGAACTTATAGCAATTGCATCATTAATATAAGTACCATGATGACTAGAACTGAAAGCAACCCGCTCGTATACTAGTCCGTTAATATTTAGTTTTAAGATTTGATCAGAGCCGGATTTGTTAACTAACACTGTCATATACCTGTTAGCATTTCGAATCAGTTTTAAGAGCATGCCTGGTTGATGAGTTTCAAAGCTGACAGGAAGCTGAGTTACAATGTCTGATAGTTCGTCACGCAAGAATGAACTAAGTTCTTTGTAGCTGCCGCTGATTCTAGATCCTAGGCCTAAAAGAGAAGGAATCCAAACAACATGGCCCTTGCCAAAATCATTCCTGCAACCATAAGTGTTCGTCTCAACTGAAGAGAACTTGCTTTTTGATATTGAGGTGGCAGTACGCAATTTGAGTGTACCCCGCCATAAATGGGATTTAAGTTCAAGCTTGCTGAGCGATAAATAAAAATCGAATAAATTGTCAACGAACTTGAATTCGTTAATTAGGGCACCGAAACAGTCTTTGAAAGGAAAATCGGGTCCTAGGATACAATAAGCATTTTCATCGTAATAGGCGGTCAAGCCGTCAACAATTAACTTACCTCCTTTATAAACGAAATCATTTAATGGCCTCCAGTATTTAGAAGGAATGCTCAGCTGATGCGAAAGAATAATCGCTTGTCCGGTAAAGTCATCCAACTCGAAATTATATTCTCCTATTTCTTTGAAAGATGCATGCACTCCAATCTCTGATAAAGCTTCAAAATAACTGAGGGCAGACTTCATAACACCCCCGACCATTCGACCTTCCAGTTCAATACTTTTTATGTGAAGTGCTTGCTCAATCCATAATGACTCCCTTGTGTAAAGCACACTTACTCTAGAATCCTGGACGCTGAAATCTGCGAAGAAATCATGATTCTGTGAAACAGTTTTGCTTACGCAAGAAGCCATCAACAACCGGTCCGTTGGCTTGTTCTGAAAATCAAGCATTGCCCATTCTCCAGCTTCAAACCCAGATCTTCTAGCATTCATACACCAGAACATTCCACCTTCACTACCGGATCCAACATTAACCCATAGCCACTGTGCAATCTCTTCTTTAGTTGGGCATAAAGGCCTTTTACCACTATAGGTATTATTTCCACCCTGAAGTTCAGTCATGAACCACGGTATGGGGCCAGCGCCTGATCTAAGTATCTCTGCATTTGCAGACATGGCAACCGCGAATTGATTTCTACTGAAATAATCGAAATGCCAACTTGCATGAGCTGATCCGCCTAGACTTGTGAGAAATTCTCTCCAGTTAGGAAAATCATATTCAGCGGCATTTTTAAAGATGTCGTGGTTATTGACATGAATGGGTCTTTTTTTATCATACTTTCTAATCTCTTGAGTAAGCCATTTTAAGAACCAGATATTATGAGCTACTAAAAACTCTCTTTTTGAAAGGTCGAGGGTAGTAAACCCATTAGAGTTATAAGATGCTTTTTGTCTTCCATCCTTCCATGTCTGAAAACGGTCCTTTGTAAAATCATCCTCAGGCAACGAGCCCGATCCAGGCTCATTTATTGGGACCCAACCATATAACGAATTGAATTGATTGAAGTGCTGAACCACATGATGGATATAGTTTGCGATAGCACCTAAGTGTTCTGCCGTTTTTGGGAACTTAAAGCCACCTACATCAGAGAAATTAGTTTCTGGAAATAAGTTTGCGTAAACTTTAATCTGGTATTTTTCGGCAGCTTCAAAAGCAACGTCGAACAAACTAAAGTCCCAGACCTCACCTTTACGCATATAGCTTTCAAACATTCTGATTCGTGTAATTCCGAGCCCATACTTCTGCATTAGTTCAAACCAGCTGTAGATTTCCGAATCAGTCTGTCCAGGTTCAATAAAAATTTCTGCACCAACGAACATCATTTAAAAAGTTTTAAGTAGTGTCAAGTCCTAGGATGATAGTTGAGAGAATTTAACGAATTTGTTAAAAGTTCATGAATAGCACTTAATCATGCCTTGGCAAGGGAACATCTAATTTAAAAGGTATTTGCTTTCGCAACATTTTGCCAGCGTATCCTGATAAATATAAATAATAGTCTGAAGGAATACCGTATTCAAAGGTGATAAACGTACTTGCTCCTATTGGAGGTTTCTTCGAGATTTTGAATATCGCTGTCCCTTCGTCTACTTCATCGAACATGGCTACATAGAGCATTTCTACGCCATTACTTATCGCTCCCGAGATTTGTTTCCAAAAAAACTTTCCCCGATCCCTGGGTATTTGATTGCTAGGTGAATTTGGATTCATATTGTGCCAACTGAAACCTGGAAAAACCACAGCTACATAATCTATTTTCTTGGCATTGCACCATTCTATATCTTTCTTTTGAACTTTCGCATACTGTTCATAAGCATTTTCGTTTCTATAACGACCTACAGTCCAAGGATGAACGATATCGACTTTTTTGATTAACTCATGTAAAGCTGGATTCTTTTCGGTATCATTTCCAAATTCTCTCCAGTAAGTTGGCACGCCAAGCATTATGGAACAACCTCCATATACCGGATCATTTTGTAAAAAATCAACCATCTTTGAAACATCTTTGGTTGTATATTTTCTGTTGTCATTAAAGCCTGCCCCCCATAAAACAACGAGTGGCTTGCCGTTGTGATACAGGTAAGTCTGCTCCTTTCCTTGGCTTGTTATCTTAAGACTGTCGACCAGATTCTTCCAGTCGTTTATCAATACAGAGACATCAACACTATCCCTACAGCCCGATAGATCATACATTACGGAAATAGCTCTTCCGTATTTTTTAGCAGATTGCAGCGCGTTGGCTAATACTGTATTGAAGTGATGCTTGCCAGATTTACTTCTGATTTCAGAAACAAACCGCTGCATAAATACACCATCAAGTCCATATTCTTTCATCCATTTGAAATGTACATCCGTAGTTGAAGCATCATAAGCACTTTGAAGATAAGCCGAAGTACCATCATCATTGTAAAACGGGGTCTTGTATACCTTAGGGTACTCAGTGGTCTCCGCCCAAAGGTCAACATTAGTGCTTCCTGGTGCAAACTTACCTCCAGAGGTGTAATGATACCAACCTCTGCCCGCTCCGTCATCGGGTGCATTATGCCAACCCTGATATCCTGCCATCACCAGACCTTTGTATGATACAAATCTAGAGGTTTTCCCGTGTTTGAGTTGAGCGCTCAACCTGCCGGAAAGTGACAGAATCAAGACGAATAATACCAATAGTCTATTTGAAAAGACTGCTAATTTAGATGCTGGATAGTATTTCATAACTACTAATATTATGAGTGGATAACAATATTATTATAAAAATGGAAATATATAGAGAAACTCTTAGTTTTGGTTAACCCAATCATCTATATTGGTGTATTAAATATTCTTTCTATGAAACGCAATAAGCTAATAGTTTTTATACTATTTATAACTTTCTTCAATCAAGTAAATGGTCAGGAGTTAAACATCGCAACCTATAATATCAGGTATGAGAATTCTGGTGATAAAAAAGATGGAAATGGTTGGGATCTGCGTGGAACGGTAATTGCCAATCTTATAAAATTCCATGATTTCGATATTTTTGGCGCTCAGGAAGTTTTAAATAAGCAATTGGATGATCTTTCGGGAAACCTACCTCAATATGGCCACATTGGTGTTGGACGAGATGACGGTAAAGAAGCAGGTGAATATGCACCTATTTTTTTTAAAAAAGGCAAATTTAAATTACTGAAAGATGGACATTTCTGGTTGTCCGACAAGACTGAAACTCCCAACAAAGGTTGGGATGCAGCTTTACCCAGAATATGTACATGGGGTCAATTTCAGGAAGTCAACTCTGGAATTAAATTCTATTTCTTCAATACACATTTTGATCACGTAGGCATTATTGCCCGACGAGAAAGTTCTAAATTGATCTTAAAAAAAATAATGGAACTGGCAGGAGATGAACCAACAATACTTACAGGAGATTTCAATGTTGATCAAAACGATGAAAGTTTCAAAATTTTAAGTGGAACCGAATTAAAGGATGCTTTCACGACCACGCAGATTAAATACGCAAACAATGGAACTTTCAACCACTTTGATGCTAATGCAATGACCGATAGCAGAATAGATCACATATTTTTGTCTAATTGCGTTGTTGTCAAGCGTTATGGAATTTTGACAGACACCTACAGGACACCAGCGGCAGAACAGGCGAATGTTAACACAGCAGGTAATTTTCCGAAAGAACTAAAATTAAAAGCCTTCGAAGCGAGGCTTCCTTCAGACCATTTCCCCGTTATGATAACTGTCGAACTGCAAAAGTGCAAATGAAAACGCTAAGGGCAGTTACTTTTTTTATTTTAATCTCATTAAGCGCTTACGCACAGACAAATTTTGTCGAGTTAAGAACCAACATGGGAAACATTACCATTATGCTTTACGACAACACCCCTAGGCACAAATCTATGTTTATAGATGAAATCGGTAAAGGAACTTATAAAAAAGCACTTTTTAACAGAGTTATCAAGGACTTTGTAAGCCAGGCGGGCGAATTGGACGAGTCTATTTTAGCTGATGAAAAGTTACATCCGAAGAAAAGACCGCGCAGATTAAATGCCGAAATTGACAGCAATTTCATTCACAAAAAGGGAGCAATTGGTGCAGGCCGTGATGACAACCTTCAGAAAAGTTCTTATTTCAATCAGATTTACATGGTATCTGGCAATGTGTTAACAGACAAACAGCTTGATGAGTTGGAGAATAAAACGCGACGAAAGATGTCGCAGAAAACCCGTGAGATTTATAAAACTCAGGGAGGAGTTCCTCACCTCGACTTTAATTATACTATTTTCGGCGAAATCGTTGAAGGCTTGGATGTTGCTGAAAGAATTAACAAAGTTGCAACACACAAACTGAATGTACCTGTGAGCGCTATAATTTTTGACGCAAGAGTATTAAGCGAAAAAGAAACGAAAGCGCGCAAAATATCTCAAGAATGAATCATCAACTAGAGTTATATAAGAAGGCTGCGGAACTCGCAAAAATTGGGATATGGGAAGTTAATCTAGTCAAGAATGTTGTTTTTTGGGATTTTATAACAAAGAAAATCTTTGAAACACCAGAGGATTACATTCCAACTACCAAAGAAGCACTCACCTTTTATGTGTCTGTTGCGATGACAGAAAACATCGAAGATCAAATGAAGAAGCTCATCGCCACAGGTAAAGCATTGACAAGCCAGTTTCAAATTAAGACGATGAAAGGTAATCATCGATGGGTAGAGATTAATTCGCAGGCAGAATTTGCCAGTCATCAATGTATCAAGCTTGTTGGTACCATACAGGATATCACTCCTCAACGAAAATTAATTGAAACTTTGGAACTTAATCACAATAAGTTCCTAACCGCCTTTGATTATGCGCCAATAGGTATGGCACTGGTTTCTCCGGAAGGCAACTGGATTAAAGTGAACAACAGCCTCTGTGCTATTCTTGGCTACAAGCGAAATGAAATAATTAAACTCACCTTTCAGGATATTACTCATCCAGATGACTTAGCCGAAGATTTGGAACATGTCACACGTTTACTAAATCGTGAAGCAGATACCTATTCGATGAGTAAGCGTTACTTTCACAAGGATGGTCGGATTGTTTGGGTTTCGTTGACTGTGGCAATTGTGAGGAACCCCGACAATGAGCCCGTATATTTTATTTCTCAGCTGAAAGATATTACTGAACGTATAAAAAACTCCGAGCGCCTTAAAAAGGAAAGACAACGGCTAGACAATGTGATTGAAACTACCCAGATCGGAACCTGGGAATGGAATCTTGCATCAAATAAGATGACAAATGATGCGAGATGTTTTAGTATGCTTGGCTATGAAGTTGCCGAAGCTCCCCTGCATCAAATTAGTGAACTTTTCAAACAAATACATCCCGACGACACTCAAACCGTGAAGACTAGTTTGAATGATTGTTTCAATAGAAAAACGGACTATTACCAATGCGAGTACCGCATGCTCCATAAGAATGGTAGCTGGGTATGGATACAAAGCAACGGCAAGGTAATCAAATGGTCGATTGAAAATAAGCCTATGGTCATGCTTGGAACTCGGGAAGACATTTCCAAACGAAAGCAATTAGAGGAAGTTCAACTGAAGACTATGGCCATCATTAGTGATCAAAATAAACGTTTAGTGAACTTTGCTCACATTGTGTCCCATAATTTAAGGTCACATGCAGGGAATTTCCAAATGTTACTTGAACTTTTTCAAATGGAAAAAGATGAGGAAGAAAAGAGCCATATGCTCAGTTTACTAAGGCAGAATGCAGACAATCTTTTTGAAACAATAGGTAATCTAAATGAGATTGTTAGTTTTAAGCTCAACGATAAGAAGCAGACTAAGCCAATAAACCTTCAGGAACAAATCAAGAAAACATTGAAGGCAATTCAGGCAATTGCCCAAAAACAAAGAGCAGAGTTTAGTGTCTTTGTAAATGCAGACTTGAATATCAATTATAACCCTGCCTATCTGGAAAGTATCCTACTTAACTTTTTTACAAACGCAATAAAGTATAAGCACCCTGAACGAGATCCAAAGATTAAAATAATTGCTTTTATTGAAGAGGGAAAGATTATTCTAGAAATAAAAGACAACGGGATCGGCATTGACCTTGATGTGCATGGAACAAAGCTATTTGGTATGTATAAAACCTTTCATGAAAATGCAGACGCAAGAGGTATTGGACTATTTATCACAAAAAATCAAGTGGAAGCCTTAGGGGGAACAATTTCTGTGAATAGTGAAGTTGGTGTTGGCACCACATTTAGATTATCTTTATTGAACTAATCCATTTAAAACTAAATATTAAGCAATGCAATTAAATACTACATTCTTTACATTCCTGGTACTAAGTTGTACGTTATCAAATCTTTCTGCTCAGAATGATAATAAGAACTCGACATTATTTAATCAGGATGACCTCAAGCAGGTAACGACCAACTATGCATTTACAGAAGGTTGTTCGTCTGACAAAGATGGTAATATATATTTTACGGATCAGCCAAATGACAAAGTGTGGAAGTACGGCACCGACGGTAAGGTCAGTTTATTCCTTGAGAAAACAGGTCGCGCAAACGGGACATTCTTTGATAAAAAAGGCAACCTCATTCTTTGTGCAGATGACAAAGGAGAACTACGGTCGGTAAATAGAAAAGGTAAAGTAACAGTAATCGCGGAGAGTTTCGCAGGAAAACAGTTAAACGGACCAAATGATATATGGATTGATCCTAGTGGAAATATGTTTTTCACGGACCCTTATTATCAAAGGGATTATTGGACAAGACGCAAACCTGACTTATCGCATCAAAGTGTCTATATAGTACCAAAAGGAAGTAAATCAATTGTGCTTGCTGCAGATAGTTTAAATCAACCAAATGGAATTGTTGGTTCCCCCGATGGAAAGTATTTATACATAGCTGATGCTGGTGCAGGCAAAATATTTAGATATACTATTGGAAAAGAAGGTAAACTTTCTGCAAAACTGCTTTTTATCAACCGTGGTTCCGATGGAATGACTTTGGACGATAGAGGGAATATTTACCTTACAGGAAATGGTATAACAATTTACAACAACAAAGGACAAAAGATTGGACAGATAAAAGTACCAGAAGGGACATCAAATGTATGCTTTGGCGGAAAGAAGAAGGACTTTCTGTTTATCACTGCTAAGACCTCACTTTATGCTATTCCGATGAAAGTAAAGGGTGTGGAATAAATAATATTGGTTTATCACATCGCCCTAAACTATACCCTTTGCGACACTGTTTTTCCAGTACACCATATAAATCAAAGCTGTGAAAGAAATTGCGGCGGTTGCATAAAAAATAGGCGGAACCATACTCATTACATCCTGATAAAACCAGCCGGCGAATAATGCTCCTAGGCCGATTCCAGCTTCCAAAAATATATACATCGTTGCTACTGCTTTACCCCTATGATCTGGATCACTCAAATCTATTGTCCATGCGTTTAATGCAGGTGAGAGTATTCCAGTGCCAATTCCGTAAATTACAGCTCCTATAAAAAGTCCCAATTGGCTATAACTATAGCCAATTGCAATAAGCGCTACACCTAATATTACAAGCCCTGCAATCGCTACATTTAACCTTCCGTGTTTGTCTGATATTTTACCTGCTACGAACCTTATCAGTAACGAAGAAATTGTGAAAATCATAAAGAAAATCCCCTTATTCACCAACCCAAGGTGACCGCCCCAATCGGGAATTAGTGTCAGAATTGCTCCATAGCCGACATATGACAATAGGGTTACAATAGCCGCAGGAAGGACTTTCACATCGATAATATCGCGTTTTGATAGCTTGAAAGCGGCAAAACTGAGCTTTTTCCTGTTCTGTAATGTCTCCTTCATATTCATCAAAATAATTATGGACATTAAGGCGAATAGTGATGAACTATAGAACAATACATTGATAGAATATGTACCGCTAATATAACTGCCGATTGCCGGACCAATTGCCATCCCCGTGCTAAAGCAAAGGCCATGTATCCCAAGTGCTTCTCCCCAACGTTCCTTTGGAACAATGTCGGCTACATAAGCAGAGGTGGCGGTGGGCTTAAACCCTGTAGAAAAACCATGTATTAGTCTTAAAAACAGAAAACCGGAAACACTGGTTAATATGGGGTATAAAAAGCCGCATAGAAAACAGACCACAGAACCTACAGCCATAATTGGTACCCTTCCAATAGTGTCCGTTAGCTTTCCGCTAAATGGTCTTGATATGCCTGCTGTTAAAGTAAATAATGCAATGATCAGACCTTTATATTCCGCACCTCCTAGCTTTGTAAGATATGCTGGAAGATCTGGAATTAGCATATTAAAACTTGCAGAAAAAAGTAATGAGCTTAGGCACAACAGAGCAAATGGTAAATTGAAAATTGGATCTTTGGAACTGGAATCTATCATTTAGACCACAAAAGTAGTGATTTAATTGATTTTACCCGCAGCTGCTTCCGGATTTTGCTTTAACCAGATCCGATAAAGCTGGAAGAATGTCGGCGCATCTAGTAATTCGATTTTAGGATTCTTCTTCTGCAACTCTTCCACCACCTTGACATACCATCCAGGATCTTTAAGTATGTTTCTAAACCAGTGAAAATGAAGATTTCTTTTATCGATACGTTCGATAATCGCGTTCGCAGCCTCTATAGGGTTGCCTTGATTAATGTCAGCGTCAGCTCTTAAAACCGGCATATTTCCATGAAGTAATGTTAGAGGTGTATTTTGAGGAACAATGCCATTTGGACTAAATTTAGCATAGGCATCCAAGCCCTTACTATTTAATGCGGGCGCCAATCCATCAATAATGAAACCGCTAATTGTAATGTCCCATCTTTTATAATAAGGGATATTGTGCTTAACCCAGGCATCCAAACCATCGGGCAGCCCAGATATCGGCCTTGGAGACTGTAACATTCCAGGCATAAGATATCCTGCTCCATTATCGGCTGCTACAAAATAATCTTTAGCAGATGCACTTTCCCGCAAATAAGCCATCGCCATAGGTATCCTTTCCTCTAGTACCGGGCTTATGCTCCACATTAAAGGAAGCTTACCCCGTTCTTTGCTATCCCAAATAGAGGGCGTCATTTGGGATACCCAGGAGGAGGCATCATAATCTCCAACATAGAAGATTATAAAATCTCGACCATTGAAATTAACGCTACCATCGGCGCGGAGGTATCCAGTTTTTTTCAAATCTCCCGCGCTTACCCATTTTTGCTCATACTTTTCTTTTAACGGGAAATGTTGCCAAAATGAGGCATTCGCCAACGCTCCATATCCTATAGCATCAGCATCCTTAAAAGCATTATAAGCGCTTATTATACGAGAATACTCCCATTCTGTGGGCACATCATCATGGCTACCACCGGCGTGTTTGGTGTATTTAAAGGCCCATGGTGGAAAGCCTCCCAAGTACGCAAAAGCATCTCCTTTGTTTTGTTTATATGCTGCAAGCAAGAGCTCTTTTAGAGTGCTGAGATCTGTACCGATTTTTTGTGATAGCTCGTCGGTGGCGGCTTCATCGCCCCACGGACTAAGATCAAAGAAAAAGCCCCTTTTACTAACAAAAAAATCATGATTAGAAAGTGTATGGTGATTCCTGCCAGCGAACTCTGACATTTTTAGCCATTCTTGATCGATATAGTAAGCGCCATATTTGGTATTACATTTCCCAGTCTTTATATATTTTTCGAGAAACCATAGGTAAGCATCATTCTTTGGAGATCCTGTAGAACGTCTTTCTGTTCCTGGAATGTTTCCAGTTCCTTTGAAGCGAGATGAGCCATCTGGATTTACCAACCAGGATTTTACAGAAAGCTTTGTCCCTCCAACCACCAATCGAGAGTATAAGCTTGAAGGATCCTTATCGTACCTGATAGCAATGAGATTTTCAATCCCTGAAATAGAGGAGGCAACATTGCTGGTTGATGCAACATTGGGATCATATACCACTACACCAGAGATTTCATTCTTATAAGCATTCACTAACGCTAATATATTTGTGTAGACTATGGTGTCCCTTCCATAAAGCCACTTACCTTTTTGTCGATACAAGTTCCACCAATATTGATCGATATTGACAGGCCCATTCTCTACAAACTTAATGTACAACTCAGGGCTTTTTCGATTGACAATTCCCTGAAGTGTGGCGATAAGGTGCACATCTTCCCAGGCAGTATTCAGGTTTTGTGGAACTTTCATGTCTGAAGTTAGGGTATACCTCAAATCGAATACCCCAATTGGTCTTTTCACCTGTGCAAATCCCGTTATACATGGTAATTTCAATAACAAAAGAACGGCGAATCTTGTATATACATGTTTCATCAATGACTAATATAGTAGAATTATTTTTATGATTAAAATGTATCTTTAGAAAATATATTAATAACACATAAACATGTCGAAGTCACTGATATACCTATATTTTTCGATTTTTACCGTCAATCTTTATGGTCAGGATTCTATAAATTTACCAGCTTTATCTATCAACTCCTCCAGTCATGCAAGTACTTGGTTTGCTACAGATGGTCTCGGTAGAAAAATCAATCCAAATCAATATCCCTCTTCAAGAGCAGGTAAATATGTAGGAATATTTTACTTTGTGTGGCAGGGTGCCCACGGCTTTGATCAGCACAGCGGGGGGGCTGCAGATGGCGGGATTATGCAAAAAAAACAAACTGATACACTGAGTCCGTATGACATCACTCAAATATTAAAGAAAAACTCTCTCAATCCACAGTACGGACCAGTCCATGCCTTTCACCATTGGGGGGAACCATATTTAGGTTACTATCTGGCAGATGATGAATGGGTCATTAGAAAGCACGCACAAATGCTTTCAGATGCTGGAGTTGATGTCATCATTTTAGATGCTACAAATGCAGCTATTTATCTTCCGCAGGTAACAAAGATAGCGAACGTATATTCCAAATTAAGAAGTTCTGGTATTAGCACTCCATCAATCTCGTTCATCGTCAACAGCGCCGCAAAGCAAACTGTTGATAATTTGTACAAGCAGATTTACAAGAAAGGAATGTTTAAAGAATTATGGTTCAACTGGAAGGGAAGACCGCTATTACTCTGTCCTCCCGAAGCATTAAATGAAGAGAACAAGAATTTCTTTTCAACCCGGCAATCCTGGGCATGGAGTAAGAAGCAGAAGTGGTTCGCAGATGGAAAGGATAAATGGCCATGGCTAGATCACTATCCACAGGCATACGGCTGGCATGAGTCGAAAGATCAGCCGGAACAGATTACAGTTAGCATCGCACAGCACCCAATGTCAAACATTGGAAGGAGCTTTCAAGATGGCCAGGAACCAGAAGTGAAGCAAACAACAAAAGGACTCTATTTTCAAGAGCAATGGAATCGAGCCCTAGCCGTTGACCCCGAGTTTATTTTTGTAACAGGCTGGAATGAGTGGGTGGCAATGCGTTTTGACGATGGTGCCTCAGCAAATTTTCTCGGCAAAAATATCGGGAAGGGTGAAACCTATTTTGTTGACTTATATAATGCCGAGTTTAGCCGAGATGCAGAGCCCGAAAAAGGAGAAACACAAGACCATTATTACTATCAATTGGTTAACAATATAAGAAAATTTAAGGGCGTAGAAAAGACTAATATCGAACAACTAACCTTTCCAAAGGTAATAGATGGTTATTTCGCTGACTGGCAAAATGTAATCACCTATTATAATGATGATGCTGGCGATACTTACCACAGGAAACATCCTGGATGGGGCCGCATCAAAGAGTACCTCAACACATCAGGCAGAAATGATATCATTCAATGCAAAGTCAGCTCCGATAAATCTAACCTCTATTTCTATGTTAAGACAAGCGGACACATAAGTTCTTGGAAAGATAAAGATTGGATGCAACTGTTTATTTCAATAGAAGGCAGTCAGGCCGCTCACTGGCTTGGTTTTCAATATCTAATAAATGCAACAGTCGTAAATAGTAAAACTACTTCCTTAACCAGATTGGATGGAGCGACCAGGCGACTGATAAACGGACATCTTCAATATCGGTATAAATCAAATGAACTGGAGCTTGCTATCCCTTTAAGAATGCTTAACATCACGAGCCAGAATTTTGGCCTGAACTTCAAATGGGCAGACAATTGCCAGCTGTCTGGAGATCCAATGCATTGGATGGACAACGGAGATTCAGCCCCTAACGGGAGATTTACCTATCATTATAGTTCATCGTCATCTAAGAATAGTCACACTTCCAGTAAGAGGGTTACATTCATTCGTTAACTTAATAATGTAATAATATACCCCTGAAGGCAAGTCATTTCCATCTCTCTTTCCATCAAAAACATTAGCCGGATTGCAACTATGGTAAACGAGGACGCCATACCTGTTATATATTTTTACATCAGCAGTATTGTAAACCTCAATACCTTTGAGTATCCAAGTATCATTGGTTCCATCATTATTTGGGCTAAATGAAGATGGTATTTTGATCGACGCTTCCCCTATAATCACTTTAAAAGCCGTCCTGACACTTTCGCATGCCCCGTTGCCTATCGCCCCGTAATATGTTACATTATCTTTAACATTAATTATGAAGTTTCTATTTCTACTTTCTTGAAGTAAATTCCCATTCTCATAATAAATCCTATATAATGGGGCTGTTTCGGCGAAACTAATTAATATTTCGGCTGCAGAGCACACAAATTTATTCTCCAAAACAGGTGCAGGTAGTTGAATTTCAATATTCTGGATTGTATATGGATATGATTGGGAGCATGAAGAATTTCTTATTGTCAAAAGATAATCACCAGCCTTTACATTTCGAAGGTCTGGATCTGTAGAGATTTCCCTTCCACTTGCATCAGCCCAGGAGTATCGTATTCCGGATGCGACTACATTCGCACCTAAAATGCTTCCGATTCCTAAGTTGCAACTGTCATTTTTGATCACAGGCATTGACTGCATAGTTATTGGAGGATTACCAGCTTTCACATGGAAAGGCCCCAACGTTTCCTGACAGCCGAATTCGTTCGACAGTATCAATTCATAATATCCTTCTTTTACATTGACCATATCCAATGTGATAGCTACAGTTTTTTTATCTACTCCAATCCAACGAAAGGATGTGGCATTAGTCTGAACACCAGTAATGCCCCCATTTAGTAACTCGCAGTCTGCAGATTTAGAAACGACAGAGCTTGTTGAACTAATCAATGGATTTCGCTGATTGACAACTATCTCTTCAGAGATTCTCTCACACAATCCAGCAGTCAGCCTCGCCGTTAAGCGGTATTTACCTGCTTGAACTCCAACAAGATCTAATCTATCGCCTACTTGATCACCAGCGGAATTTCTCCAGATGTAAGTATAAGGCCCCTCATCGGATGATGAGACAATTAATCCTGTTATCGAACCATCCGGCGATAAACATCTTGAGCTGGTAATCACAGCGCGGCTTTGGTCAATCAGCGGTCTCTCTGAGGCAACTTTGATTCTAATACTAGCTCTATTGGAGGAACAACCGTATTCGTCGGTGAGGGTGAGATAATATTGTCCGGCTGTAAGATTTATAAACTCATTGGTTCCGATAATCACGCCCGACTCATCCTCCCATTTGAAATTAACAATAGTACTACTTGAAAAACGATCTGCTCGAACGCGAAGTGAATTCTCATCGCATGCAATAATTAAATTATTTTGTGTGGTAGCATTTGGTAAAACCTCCGGAACTGAAAAATTTATGGTATAAGTTGAACTACCATCAAGTGTGTAGTTAAGCTTATAGTTCCCGGGTGAAAGAGAGAGAATTTGATTTGAGGATCCAAGTAAATTTCCGCTGGAATCTTCCCATGAGAATACAAATCTGGTGGTGTTGGCATTTTTGGGAATGATTGATCCGTTAGATTTGCATGATGCACTTGTTATGTTAAAATCTGCCTGACTAAGAGGATCTGCCGCATTAAAAGATCCCCAAGTCAAAGACATTGTACTGACAAACATCAACATACATAAGGATAAAAAAATGGTAAACCTGGAAATCATTTAATTAAGTAACAATACTTTAAGAAAGCAATATAAACAATAGTTTCAAGAATCTATTTGCTGACGATACTCATGCATTTAACTAGAAACTCCCTATATTCGCCCCTTTCTTACTTGAAATCGATTACACAGCAGCCCTTGTTATCATCCCAGTTCCTTTCAAAATCGTCTTATTTAAATCAATGGAAGAGCCAACGAAAGTATCTTACCGGAAAGGAAAGAGCTGCTGTCGTGTTTTTTAAGTTTCGAGCTTAACTTTTGGTTTGGATCTTTCTTAACTAAATTAACCAGTGAGAAATCTTGAATGAAAGATCTTGCTTCCTTAAGGATTTCCTTCCGCATGCCTATCAGATTCTAATAGTATAGCCATTTGCCTGGCTTTAAGCCCACTTAGATCATTAATTGAGTATTTATCTTTGATATAAACTATTTTTTTTACCTTCATCAAAAATGTACAGCATGGAACACCATCAATCTGCCCAGGGACTTCAAACACTAATTATATTATTAATTGTCGTTGCAATCATCATTTGCACAGCGTATTATCTTTCGTTTATGAGAAAAAACAAATCAGAACATTAATTTAAATCACTAGCCTCCAGTATCTCAATTTGTTCTCCAATCTGGTTAACTAAGGTTTGTGCAATATCATCATTAGTCGTCCAAGACCTCTTCGCATCTGATTCAGTGCTTGAAATATGTCCTGTTCTTTCGCCATTAACATATACCACATAATCACCGTCTTTCGGTACTTCCACGCGTATAGCGTTAGGCTCACCGCCAATTTCTAAAGTAAACTCATAAGGGTTGAGGTCCTTTTCTTGCATATTTTTCATTACGATCTCTATTTGTTGCTTTAAAAACAACTACTGTGGGGTATTGTTTCAATTGTAGAAAGCTCAAGTCAAAATTTATTCATAAATTCAACACCAGGGAGAAAGATAATCCATATCGATATGGACGCATTCTACGCATCACTAGAACAATGGGATTTCCCCGAGTACAAAGGTAGGCCGATTGTTGTGGGCGGTTCTCCTGAAGGAAGAGGCGTAGTTGCTACTGCAAGTTACGAAGCAAGAAAATTCGGCATTAAGTCGGCCATGCCTTCCAGACAAGCCCAGCAACTTTGTCCTCAGGTATTATTCTTGCGGCCACGCTTTGAAGCCTACAAGGCAGTATCGGTTGCAATCAGAGAGATTTTTAGCAGATTTACCAACCTAATTGAACCGCTATCATTGGATGAAGCATATCTAGATATTACAAATGATAAATTAGCGATTGGATCAGCACCGGAAATCGCTAAAATGATAAAGCTAGCTATAAAAGATGAGCTAAACTTAACCGCATCAGCAGGAGTCTCCTCTAATAAGTTCATTGCAAAAATCGCTTCAGATATGAATAAGCCTGATGGCCTAATATTTATCGGACCTTCTAAGATTGAAGCCTTCATGGAAGCATTACCAGTCGAGAATTTTTTTGGCGTAGTAACTGCCAAGAAAATGAAGCATGCATCTCCATACTGGCGCAGACTTAAAAGCACTAACTGAACAAGTACTATCAAACTATTTTGGTAAATCAGGAAAATTTTACTATCGTATCGTACGTGGAATAGATGATCGGCCAGTTCAGCCTTTCAGAGAAACGAAGTCGTTGGCAGCAGAAGACACCTTCGAACATGATTTAGTTTCCTTAATGGAAATGCATACTGAGCTAAAAAAGCTAGCAGAAAAGATTTCAACTAGATTGGAGAAGCATAATCTTAGGGGACGAACGGTAACACTAAAATTGAAGTTTAACGATTTCAAGCAAATCACACGAAACCTCTCCTTACAAGAACAAATTTTCAGTTATGAAGATATTTTCCTAATCGCGTCGCGTCTCCTAGACAATGTGGACTTGATAGACAAATCGGTTAGGCTTCTTGGAATATCTATATCCAATTTTAACGAAATTTCAATTCAGCATCCCAGGGGAGATCCTTATCAACTACTTTTGTTTGAGTAATCCGTCATAACAGGCTCAAAACTGAGTGTTTACTCAGTTGATTAGCATGTCCCTGAATGTTATGTTTGCCACTAGTTATTAGTGTTAACCTATTCAACTTACGCACAACCCCTAAATCTCTCTCAATCTCAAGCATAGATTTAATCCTGAAAAGCGATTAATCTATGTTTGATCTATTATATTTGAATGTAAAACATTCAATCAATGAGCGAGCATTTCAATAACAAAGCATCAAACGATGAGATCAGAAAAAGATTTGATAATGATGTAGCGCTCTTCTCCAATCTTGATACTGGTCAGCTGACGACAATTGACGCATCCCTCACAATGGAAATCTGTACGGATGCTGCAAAAGCGGTAACACGGACCTCAGTATCGTCAAAAAGTGTTTGACTACATTGACTATGAAGATACACCAAGATCTATCGGATATCAACTGGTTTTGATGAAACAGGTGGGGTTTACAAACGTAGAAATATTGCACAAAAACATTTGCTTCGCCGAATTTGGAGGTATGAAATAATAAAAAGACGGTACCCGACCTACTAAATATTATAATTACTTTCCAGCAAAAGCATCCAGCCCGCTTTGTAGGTACTTAGCGTATTCTTCTTCATCAAATATAGCTCCTTGCGGAGTAACCAATGGTTTCAAATCATGACCTGCCAGCACATAAAATGGTTGCGAATTGGTATTGTAATTTGTTGCCTGAAAATCTCCGTTCCACCAGCCAAGGTCATCGGTATTATGCCTTAAGATCTTAGAATAATGAACCTTTTCCTTTGGCATCCTAATCTTACGTTCATCAACATACAATTGGATCAATATATATTCCTTAATCAGCTTGCCGACTTCTGGTTTTATCCATACGTTATCTTCCATCCTGCGGCAATTCACACAAGCCCATCCCGTAAAATCGATCATTACCGGCTTGTTTACTTTCTTAGCATAAGCCAGGCCTTCTTCTAAATCGAAGAAAGGGCTGAAGCCAACAGGCTTTTTAAATACATCATCATACTTCACTGTGGAAGGAAACTCTTTGTCTGTACTTGATGATAAAGAGCCACCTGCCGTCAGGATAAAATCCTGCGTATTCATTGGAGGAGCTAAACCGCTAAGTACACTAACTGGTGCTCCCCACAATCCCGGAACCATATATAGCGCAAAAGCCAAAGAAAACATTGCCAAAAATAACCGGGGAACAGAGATAAAAGGTAAGTCGCTATCGTGTGAGAACTTAAGTTTTCCTAACAGATAGAAACCAATCAATATAAAAATTACGATCCACAAAACCAGGAAGACCTCACGGTCGAACCATTCCCAGTGCCAAACCAGGTCTGCAGCGGAAAGGAATTTTAATGCAAATGCCAATTCTAAAAATCCAAGACATACTTTAACGCTGTTTAGCCAACCGCCAGATTTAGGCATCGAGCTTAAAAAGCCAGGGAAGATCGCTGAAATCGTGAACGGTAGTGCCAGCGCTAAAGCGAAGCCAAACATCCCGATTGCAGGGCCCAGTAACGTTCCTTTAGAGCTTGTCTCAACAAGCAGTGTACCAATTATCGGTCCAGTGCAGGAGAACGAAACTAACGCAAGCGAAGCGGCCATAAAAAAGATGCCGCCCAAGCCTTTGCTATTATCTGCCTTTTGGTCAATTTTGTTTACAAATGAACTCGGTAAAGTGATCTCGAAAGCACCAAAGAATGAGATGGCGAAAGTAACCAGTACTAAAAAGAAGAAGAAATTGAACAAACCACTAGAACTGAACGCATTTAAACCTGCAGAGCCGAAAAGTACGGTAATGAGCAACCCGAAAGCAACATAAATCACAATGATCGATAAGCCGTAAATCATTGCCTGACCTATCCCTTTTTGCTTGCTACCTGCACGCTTTGTGAAATAACTGATTGTTAATGGCACCATAGGAAAGATGCAAGGCATAAAAAATGCCAGAAACCCACCAATAAGACCAGCGATAAAGGTCTGCCATAGCGTCCTTTGAACTTCTCCCTTGGATTTGGAGAGCTTAACCTCCGCTTTGGTAACGGGATCTTTCGCGGTTACCGTGGCCGGCTGCTGAACGGTATCCGAATTGGTCGTATCTGCGATGATCTCCGTAAATTCATCATCTGAAATTGCAGTATCAGTTTGAGAAAATGCAGGGTAAGAACTACCTAAAAAAAAGAGTACCCCAATCAGGAATACTCTCAATGTAATTTTATAACATCTATTAATCATAATTTTAGCTCACAGGAATTGAAAATTCAACAGTTTCTGGAGGTAAACATTGGTGGTCATCACATACCATAAATTCAACTGATCCCTTAATCACGGTTTTACCGCCCGTTAGCTTCACTTTTTGCTGAAAAGTAACC
Organism: Pedobacter sp.; assembly: GCA_014377665.1. Taxonomy (GTDB): domain Bacteria; phylum Bacteroidota; class Bacteroidia; order Sphingobacteriales; family Sphingobacteriaceae; genus Pedobacter. The sequence continues at coordinate 20,345 of JACMPF010000185.1, forward strand.
GTTTTCTCAAAGTAGGAAACATTCATATCAAAAGTTTTCTCAAACTTACTAACTGGCTTCGGCTCGATAGTTTTACCAACAGTAGCAAAGCTCTTCGCAGCCTTAAAGTTGAAGGTCGTTTTGATTGGACCTCCATCCGCGATGTTCTGAGAATAGATATGCCATCCATTATCAATAGTTGCCCTGATTAAAAGAGTCGCTTCATTTTTCGAAGTTTTCTTAGCTAAATAACTCCATTTTACAGGTCTTAATATCTGACTGCTAGCTGAGAAGCTTAGCATAATTCCTAAAGCAATTAAAAATAAATTCTTCATGTTTCGCTGATAAGTGTCTTAACAAACGTACGTAATTACTTCTACTTTCGTTTTAGATTTGGGATAGACCATGTAAAATTGACTTACAGTTTATAAAGAGTGCGCTATGTCCAGCCTCTTAACGCATGGTATAGTTCTACTACTGCTGACAATTCAGCCGCTTTTAACCTAGCCAATTCCAACTCACTTTGCAACGAATTACTTTGCGTTGAGATTACTTCCAGATAAATTGCCATTCCATTTTTAAATAACAGGTTCGCATTCTTAATTGCCGTTTACAGGGTCGTGGAATTGGATTACTATACTTTCCCTATCTACCAATGCCATCTGCCTTTTCATCGTTTATTTCTAGTTGCAACTGTGGGTAATCTACTTTAAAACTATTAAAAGCATAGGCGATCTCCGGGCGCTTCATCAACATATAACCCAGGTTGATGTTCGCTGTAGAAACCATGGTAATTTTTTATGATTATTATAGTTATTTGTTATTTCAACGAGTTTAAGTAATTTAACGCTGTTAGGTTATTATTGAAAAAAAAGACTTGTAGAAAAAAAGTCTTTTTAAAATTTATTCGTTTATAAATCTGATCATTCCTTTTCATGCATAAGAACCCCTTCTTTATTGAGAAAATATTCATAGATAATCGGGGAAGTAGATTCAATTTTATCTGCAATTTTTTTCATGCTCAAAGACTGGCATCCTTCCTCTTTCACAATCTCAAGAGCAGCGTCCAGAAAATTCTCTCTGTTGTCTTTTTTTAACCTGGCTATGCGCTCTTTGCTTCCCATCATTATTCTTTATAAATAATCTAACACTGTTAAGAAACAGTATAGAGCGTATTTATATTATGTATCATTATATTTGTCAAACACAATTTTTTGCTCCAAATAAGTAGAAATAGTAAACCTGATATGAACAATAGTATAACCCTCAAGGATATTTCGAAGGCACTTAACTTATCTATTTCAACGATTTCTAAATCATTGAACGACAGCTACGAAATAAGCGTAGAGACTAAAAAGAAAGTCCTTGAATTTGCAAAAGCAAATCACTACTCTCCTAACAGGCTGGCTAAGGGTTTAAAGGAAGGCAAGAGTCGGTCAATTGGTGTTGTTGTTTGTTCGCTTGAAAACAATTTCGTCGCGCAAATGCTAGATGGAATTGACAAATACAGTACAGATAAGAGTTATCAGATTATCATCATGCAAAGTAAGGAGTCTCATGAACAGGAATGCGCCTGTCTATCTTTGCTTTATGCTGGTGGTGTCGATGGAATATTAATTTCTCCTGCCTGTGAAAGTGTTGACCTGAGCTATCTGATCTCCCTACAGGAACAAGGCCTGCCTATAGTGCTTTTCGATAGGTTAAGTGATGAGATACAAACACACAAAGTAGGTGCAGATAATTTTAATGGTGCTTATGAGGCAACTGAGCATTTAATCTTGCAAGGTTACGACAGTATTGCACACCTAAATACCAATACTAAATTGAGCATTGCAACAGATCGGTTGAACGGTTATAAACAAGCATTGGCGGATAAGGGAATTGGGTTTAGACCCGAACTACTAAGATCCTGCGATTACACTGACTCGCAAACGCTCGAAGACGATTTAGAGGCTGCAATAACATTCTATATGGATTTAGATGATCGTCCGAACGCCATTTTTACGGCAACAGACCAGATTACCACAAGATGCCTGGCTATATTGAACAAACTCGGCTACAACATTCCGGAAGACATCGCAGTAATTGGTTTTACCAATACGGATTTAGCGGAAGCTTTAAACCCTTCACTAAGTACTGTATATCAGCCTGCATTTGAAATCGGTGAACAAGCCGCTAGTAAATTGATTGAGTTAATAGAAAAAAAGCAAAATGACGTAGAGTTTGAGACCATCATGTTGCCCACAGAAGTGCACATTAGAAACTCCACTCGAAAACGTTTGCGTTCTTAGCGCAAAGAACCTTCGCACTTTAAACATTATACCTGTATTATTGTATAAAGTATCCCAATTTAAATGAGGCAAAACCATAACATTTTAGTTTTCGGTGAACTATTGATCAGACTTAGTTCAAAAACTAATGATTTTTTGAACAATGAGCAGGGAGCAACACTGTATCCCGGAGGATCCGAGGCGAACGTAGCTGCATCATTAGCTCATTTTGGAAAAACTGTTTCATATGTTACAGCCGCCCCCGAAAATGCTTTAACATCTAGTGCCCTGAAAGAGTTATCAGATATCTCAGTAAACACGACGAAAGTCTTACAGCAAGGATCACGACTAGGGCTTTACTTTTTACTTTCGGCAAATGGTTTGTCCAATGGTGAAGTGATTTACGACAGAAAGCATTCATCATTTAGCAGCTTAGTAAGAGGATCAATAAATTGGGATGAATTAATGAAAGGTCATACTTGGTTTCATTGGTCTGCCCTTACTCCTGCTTTAAATGGTGAACTTGCCCTCGTAATGCTCGAAGCTCTGCAAGCAGCAAATAGAAATGACCTGAAGATATCAGTAGATTTGAACTATAGAAGTAAGCTCTGGGATTACGGGAAACAACCGATTGAGGTTATGCCTTCCTTAGTCCAATATTGCCATGTCATTATGGGCAACATCTGGGCTGCCGACAAAATGCTGGGTGCAGGCATAGATGAGACGCTGAATAGAAGCACAACTTCATCCCTGTACTTTAAAGCGGCCTGTAATTCTGCAGAGAATATCTTTAAAACATATCCAAATTGTGAACATGTAGCCAATACTTTCAGATTTATGGACAACCCAAAACATAACCTTTTTTATGGAACTTACCATACTAAAAACAATAACTTCATTTCGGAAGTATTAGAAACAGAAGAAGTTATTGATCGAATAGGTAGTGGCGACGCTTTCATGGCCGGTTTGATCCATGGTTTAGTAGACAGCTTGTCTGGCAAGCAAATAATAGAACGGGCGACAGCTGCCGGATTTCGAAAACTTTTTGTGAAAGGTGATTTTGGTGATGGTACTCTTTAAAAAACAATTATTATGAACTCAAAAATTAGCGTACTGGACCAGATCATATCTCATCCTGTCATCCCTGTCTACTACAATGACAATTCAAGTACATGCATTGACATCATGAGTTCATGTTATGATGGCGGCATTCGCGTATTTGAATTTACGAACCGTGGAGAAAGGGCACTAGAGAACTTCAAACTTATGCAAAAAAAGCGTAATGCGGAATATCCCGATCTTCTGCTTGGAATTGGAACGATAAAAACCTCCGAACTAGCTAAAGCTTATATTGACCTAAACGCGGATTTTATTGTAAGTCCGATTGTAAATAGAGAACTCGCAGAGGTTACTAAACAGCATGGGGTGTTTTGGATTCCAGGATGCATGACTCCTTCAGAGATAGCATTGGCAGAAGAGTTGGGCGCAACTTTAGTAAAGCTCTTTCCTGGAGATGTAATAGGCATTTCTTTCTTAAAAGCAATTAAGCCGTTGTTTCCAAATCTAAAGTTTATGCCAACAGGCGGCGTAGACATATCGGCGGAAAATATAATGGGCTGGCTTCAGGCAGGCGTTACTGCTTTGGGTTTTGGATCAAAACTCTTCAGTCCACCATCGGAAATTGGTAATGATAATTGGTTAACCGAAAGATGTAGGCAAATTGGCGACATCGTTATGTCTGGAATTTAAGCCGATGCTATTTCTTACTTTGTCTCAAAATAAATATGACAAGCATCGAAGCCACAGACAAACCTGAGATTCCAGGAAACAAGATAAATAAATAGAGTACGCCACATACGCCTACCAGCGAAAGCACAAATAATGCTCCCTTAACTGGAGATTCCATTTTGAACGCGGCAATTAATGCGAATAAAAAAAAGACAAACGCTAGGCTGTATAAAAACATATGCAAAGATGCACTTTCAATGTTAATTTAATATTAAGTATTTCAGCCTGCTATTTACCAAGTTTAATCCTCAAGATAGCAGCATCTTGTTCTCTGACCCTAAACCTTAATAATTTGTTTAACTCAACTTCTTTACCTTCAAACAGTTCTTTAGCACTATAAATGTCCTTGGGAAGACCAATTCTATCAAACGGAATATTAAACTGACGGGGTGTTTTCGAATAATTTAAAAGAGCTACGTATAAGAAACCATTAACCCTTCTGTAGAAAACTTCATTTGCATTGTTACCAGTATTTCCTTCTAATGGCATAAAAGCCTTTCCCGATCTTGCGATAGCCAAGAGCTCCTTATTTTGCAGCAAGCTTTCAGCTGGTTTATTCCAATCGCCCGCGACAGAGAAATCGTCACCCGTGATTAATGTACCAGTGATCAATCCTGATGTAAATCTGGCGTTATTACTTCCAGGATCTTCTTCTGAAAATACAACATGATCTGCATCAATGAAATTGTATAGGTAGGTTTGCCACCAACCGTAGTTTAAGCTATTTAAGGTATATTCTGTATCCTTGATTGTCTTCCAGGCGTCACACGCAATTCTCCTAGTATGTGCATATCTTCCCGTCGCCATACTTGGTGATATAGCAGCATAAATAAGCATCTGACCATCCATCCTTTTAACGAGATATTCCATACCAACCCGATACGCCTGCATTCCTGTCCTAATTTTCGGATCGTAAAAATGCGTTGACTCCGCAGCTGCGTGACCAAGAAAGTCGATCTTAATCATTTTAAAACCACATGCTTTTAGCTTATCAATTATATAGTCAATCCTTCTCTGGGTTCCGGGATGAGTTGGATCTAAGGCCCTTGCTCCATCAAGATCATGAAAGCCCTCTCCTACTTTGGTCCACATTTCAGAGAACATATAGGTGCCTCCCTCTGCCTCCCGGTCGTTCTTAGATTTGAAACCCCAGTCTGTAAAAGGTGCCCAATAAGCCCCAGGCTCTAGCCCTTTACTTTTGCAATAATCAGCAAATTCCTTGAGTTTAGTAAAATCGCCTGTCATGCCGCCTGTAAAGTTATCCCAGAATGAATCCAAATCAATGTATGCAGTTTCTCCGTTTCTAAAATCAGTAAGCTTCTCCGCAAAATAATCAACAACTTTGATGGCCTTTTGATAGCTCAGCTTTTCTTGAATTACCCCCCAGCTGTTCCAGCCAAATGGAACGGGTTTAGCCCAATTGAACACAAAAGGAGCCTCCGCAAGTCTGCCTGCCTTTCCATAAGCTTCAAGCCCTATCCTCCAATCGACGAAATAGCCCACGAATATTTTTGGCGACTTTATCAAATCACCCGAAATTGTCGCATGCGGAATTTGGTCTCTGGTAACCTGCTTGTCCGAATAACCACCGTAAACCCTTAATTCCTTTAGCTGATCACCCTTGCCTTCAGTCAGCACTCCAGTCTTCCAAACCATATGTTCTACCGAACCAATAATTAATCCTTTACGACTCGTATTGTCGTAGAATGCACCAACTTCAGCGCTTGCATTTTTAATGTTTGAAAATGTGGATTTCGCATCGTATCTAACGAAAGCGTCGTTATCGAAAGGAACAAAGAGATTCCTGTTATCACCTTTCGCATGCAGTATTACGTTGTTGGAGGTTAGTGGAGACATGTAATTACTTTTTATTACATCCCCTTTCAATAGGACCTCAGTGAAGAAATACGGCAAGTTAGGATAAACATAAAACACCTGCTGCATTTCGGGAAAACCTTTCCTTCTCAAGACAAACACATACCTTTTACCGACCCCAAACTGATCATTTAGGGCTTCAATCTTATAGGTGTGTACTGTATATTCATTGCTTTTCAGTACTTGATCCCCACTTTTTACCTCTGCAAAGGCGTCATTTATGATTTGCAGCTTGCCTTGAAAAAGGTCATATAAACCCGTGGACTGATCGTAGATGATCATTGAATTTCTTCCGTAGGGAATACTTAGCTGCTTAAATGCAGGCACGCTGCCCATTGATGTTTTAAGCCCTGCTGCAATAATCAGGAGTAAAAAGATACTTCTGGAAAAAGTTTTTATTGATAGATACGTATCCACTTCAAATTCTGCTTTACTGTAATTGATTCAGCTAATCTGTCAGGAATCTAAAGATCTGTGATTAACTTATACTTGGGTACAAGGAATTTCATAAATACCCATGCAATAAGATAGGCTACAGCACAAATAGTAAACATAATGGTATATCCTGTTTCAATGTGTCCCAATGCCTTATATTTATCAAACAGGGCCCCTCCAAGTTTGGTAATGAATACCCCTCCCAATCCTCCAATCATCCCACCGATACCCACTACAGATCCGATCGCTTTTTTAGGGAACATATCAGATACCGTCGTGAAAAGATTGGCCGACCAGGCTTGGTGGGCCGATGCACCAATTCCTATAAGGATAACAGGCATCCAAAAACTAATTTGACCCAAAGGCTGGGCTGCCAAGACCACCAAAGGAAAAATGGCAATTACTAACATTGCCTTCATTCTTGCATCATAAGGTGCATAACCTTTTTTAATAAAATACATAGGAAACCAACCGCCTCCAACACTACCAATCATGGTCATACTATATAGAACAACTAAAGGTAACATAACCTGCGTATCTACCATACCGTACTGATCTTTCAAATAAGCCGGAAGCCAGAAAAGGAAGAACCACCAAACACCATCGGTCATGAATTTACCCACTACAAAAGCCCAGGTTTGTCTATAATGCAACAACCGGAACCAAGACACTTTTCCGTCGGCATATTCAGCCTCTTTAATGGGTTCAAAACCTTCAATTTTTTCATCATTTATATATTCCAGTTCTTCGGCAGACATTCTTTTCTGTTCTTCAGGTTTGTCGTAAAACTTGAACCAGAAAATCAGCCATAGTAAGCCCACAGCCCCTATCAATAGGAAAGCCGATTCCCAACCCCATTGCTTAGCAATAAATGGTACTGTTAATGGCGCAAGCACAGCCCCCACATTCGTCCCAGAGTTAAATATTCCTGTTGCAAATGATCTTTCTTTTTTGGGAAAGTATTCTGCAGTAGCTTTTATGGCAGCTGGAAAATTTCCTGCCTCTCCAAAGCCAAGAAGAGCCCTTGAGAACATGAACCCTGCAATTGACACAGAAATACTCGTTATGCCTACAAAGCCCATTACTACTGCTATTCCTTCTCCAATAGGGATGGCGAGGGCATGGACAATAGCGCCGGCAGACCAGATCACTATTGCCCAGGCATACCCCTTCTTCGTACCAAGTTTATCAACAATCCGACCGGCAAAAAGCATGGAAATTGCATATGTAAACTGAAAAACGGAAGCTATGTTAGCGTAATCGCTGTTGCTCCATCCGAAAACATCCTCCAGATGTGGCTTTAACAGACTCAAAACTTGTCTATCCAGGTAATTTACAGTAGTTGCAAAAAACAATAGTGCACAGATAGTCCACCTGTAATTGGTTACTTTTTTCCCGATCATTATATTTGGTTTTTATTAGTACTATTGAATCAGCGCCAATCCGGCGATAACCCCATTTTTTGTAATATAACTAAAATATCTTTCCACGGCTAGCTTAAACCCCTCAAAAGCATTAAGATCGATTCCCCATAAGCTTTCGTCACTTAAAACAGAAGAAACAAAATTCGTTTTGTCAATACCGCTAATGTAATCCAATGAATCGTCAGTAATCTTATATACAATACCTCCAACTTCTCCTGCAGTCATAAACGTCAGATAAGCCGCAAAACCATATGCAACATGTTCTGGAACCTTATTGTATATATTATAATACTGACTGATAACAGGAATTACCCTGATCTTCAGCTTCATAGTGTATTGGAACGTAATGTTGATCCATTGATGCTGAATAAATGGATTTGAAAATCGATCAAGAACTTTCATAGCAAACTCCTCAGCCTGTTTTGAATTGACTGCATAAGGAATCGCCGGGATGATCTCCCTTTGCATCACATGCTCTATATATTGCCTCAAGCTTTTGTTAGACATCGCATCTGCAACGGTATCAATTCCTGCCAGAAATGCAATTCCAGAGGCTAGCGTGTGACTCCCATTAAGAAGTCTGACTTTCAGTTCTCTATATATCTCGATATCAGGCTTAACAACAAGCCCCTTATCAACACCTTCAAGGCTAAGTAAATCAGCTACACTTTGATCACCTTCGATTGCCCATAGACGGTACGGTTCCGCCATAATCAACAGATTATCGGTATACCCAAGCTCTTTTTCCATAGCATTAAGTAAGTGTTGATCTGGCTTACCAGGGACAATCCTGTCCACCAAAGAACTGCAAAAAGTCACATAATCTTCCAGCCATTTAGTAAATTTGTCTTCCAGTGAATTACAAGCAATAAGTTCAATAATTATTTTATGTAAAACTTTTCCGTTATCCGGTACTAGCTCAGTGGCGATTACAACAAGTTCTGGGGCACTATCTCCAAGAGCTTTAAACCTTTCATAAAGTACAGCCAACAGCTTACCAGGATAAGATTCAGGAACAGACCGATCGATTTGCTCATTTAAAAAAACTAGGCCAACTTCTGTAGTATTTGATAAAATAAGTTTTAAGTCTGGGCTCGTAGCAAATTTTAATATTAAATCCCATTCTCCATTTGCATCTAAAACACGACTTATGGCAGAAGATATGATATTCTCTTCAGCATCTGCTCCATTTTCAATTCCCCTAACACAAATCGTGTACAGGTTGTCTTGTTCCACAAAACCGACCAGTCCCCCTTTACTTGTAGATTTTACGACTACAATGCGTCCATTGAATTTGCCAGCTTTATTGGCCTTATCAATAAAATAATCTGGAAGCCCGCGTAAAAGCACGCCAGTTCCAAATTGCAAAACCTTTTCAGGAAGTCCGAAATCGGAAAGTGCAGGAAGATTTACGTTTGCAGACAAGATGTCGCTTAGGGTACATTTAGATAAAATCATGAAAAATGTTCATACAGATATAAACAAGTCTACATAATTATAATATACATTAAACGCAGCGACCGAAAATTATTTACGCAATCGTTATCGCTTAGAGCTAACCAAAAAGGTCACTGCTCAAATAACGGTCGCCCCTATCGCAAGCAATAAAAACGATCAAACCAGACTCAAGCTCCTCGGCTAGTTTTAGGGCGCATGACAATGCTCCACCACTGCTCATACCAACGAAGATTCCCTCAGTTTTAGCCATCTTTCTAGCCATATCAGTTGCTTCCAATTGTGAAACGTCCATCACACGATCAACACGTGATGGGTCAAATATCTTTGGCAGGTAGGCCTCTGGCCATCTTCTGATTCCAGGAATTGAAGATTCAGGAGTCGGCTGGCAGCCCACTATTTGTATCTCATGATTCTTTTCTTTCAGGTACATGGAGTTACCCATAATACTTCCTGTTGTACCCATTGAACTCACAAAATGCGTTATCTTTCCTTCAGTATCTCTCCATATTTCAGGGCCAGTTGTCTTATAATGAGCCATATAATTATCCGGATTAGCAAATTGATTCATGAGGTAATACCCATCTTGAGCACCTTTTTCTTCCGCATAATCTCTACACACTTCGATAGATTCAAGCAAAGTAACCCTGGCACCATAGGCTTCCATTGTCAATCTACGCTCCCTGGTTGAGTTTGATGGCATTACCAACTCTATATCAAGATCATACAAACTCGCTATCATGGCCAAGGCAATACCTGTATTACCGCTAGTCGCTTCAATTAGCTTTGTGCCGGTTTTTATGTCGCCACGCTCCATACCAGTTCTGATCATGTTTAACGCAGCTCTGTCTTTTACACTTCCCCCAGGATTGTTTCCCTCAAGCTTAGCAAAAATTTTGACGTTAGTTTTGCTATTTAATCTTTGTATTTCCACCAGTGGCGTATTACCCACAAAATCTATAACACTTCTCATATCCTATCCTATCTTTTTAGTCTCCACTACTTTAATCGTTGATTGATGATAAACTGTTGAATGATCTGGTATACTTTTAGTTAACCAAACATTTCCGCCTATTATACAAGAATCACCAATTATCGTTTCTCCACCCAAAATTGTTGCTCCGGAATAAATGATAACATGATTACCGATTGTGGGATGCCGCTTTGTATTAGCCCTGTCTTTCTCCACACTTAAGGCTCCCAGCGTAACTCCTTGGTATAGCTTCACATGATTCCCTATAACCGTTGTCTCACCAATAACCACACCTGTGCCATGGTCAATGAATAAATGTTCACCAATAGTAGCTGCCGGGTGAATATCTATTCCTGTAACCGAATGCGCATATTCAGTAAGGATTCGGGGAATGATCGGAATTCCAGCCTTCAAAAGATCGTTCGCGATTCGGTATAAGGCAATGCCTAAAAATCCGGGATAAACCCTGATCACTTCAAATTCACTTTGAGCCGCGGGGTCTCCAAGATAAATCGCCGTAATGTCATTGTTCATCTTCCTGTACAACTCGGGAACACCCTCAAAGAATTTTTTAGCATATTCCTCGTTATCGCAGTTTTCCAACGCATTAGTAGCATTGAAGATCATAATCAATTCCTTTTCCAGTTTTAAAAACAGTCTTTTTATCTCATTTACCGAATAGTCAGGAGTGGTAAGGCGTTCCGGGTAAAGTAAATTAAGTAAATTGATTGCCCAATCAGACACTTCTTCATTGGATGGCACAGCCGTTATTTGATTCTGTTTGCGATGTATCTGTTGAAAAAACTCTTCGTTCATGATGGTATTAGTTTAAAGCGAAATATGATAAAATTTTTTTTATTATGTCAGCAATACGAGCTGCTGGTGTAGTTTTGTAAGTGTGTCCATTGAACTGAAACAAAAACCCGGATGGACACGGGACGTTTGGATAGTCGTACTTCGAATTGCGGTAAGCCATCTAAATCTCGATACTGCGTCTAACTCTGCAATTGGACCTCCCCTATTTGATCCAGAACATATATTTTGAAAAGCACTCAGATGTAGTTCCAGTTCCTGAAGATCAAATAATGGATTAAACGCGGCTAATCTTGAATTGTCAAGATGATAAATCATGTTCAAGGACTTGTGCCTGGCGCAATAAAGAATGACCCCGATATTGATAAACTCCTCACGTTCCACTTGGGGAACCCAACGAATCACTGCGTACTCAAATAAATGATGCTCTTGCATTGTTGGCTTCGTTTATAAAAATTTCAGAATTTGAGAGGCGTAATTTTAAGAACTGAGCATAAATGTCTCTCATCTCTTCTGCCGTTTCATCCGCTCCTTCCTGATGCAGGAACTCGTCGGGGATTAACGAAACAATCTTGTCAATCTGGTCATCAGTAAGTATGGATTTGAAATCTAAATCAACTTCCTCTAATAACGACGCTTGCGGAAGCAGAACGTGGTCTTTTATCAATACAAATGGCCTAACTGCCTGCTCTTTCCAGTTTCCCATGGAATGATGAAAATACAAACAAGCGCCATGGTCAATTAACCAAAGCTCTTTATGCCACATCAACATATTAGTATTTCTGGGCGTACGGTCCATATTTGTTAACAAACAATCCAGCCATACAATCTGGGATGCAAGCTTATACGCTACAGTAACAACGGCGGGGTCATAAGTTATTGATCCCGATAAGTAGTGGATTCCCAAGTTCAATCCCACACTCGCTTTTAACAAGTCCTGAATCTCCTCATCAGGTTCTGTTCTCCCAAATGCTTCATCTAATTGGACATAGACGATTTCGGGGATTTTAAAGCCGAGCGCACGGGCTATCTCTCCTCCAATAATCTCTGCAATGAGCGCCTTTGTACCTTGTCCGGCACCTCTAAACTTAACAACATAAAGAAATTCATCATCTGCTTCAGCTATAGCGGGCATAGATCCGCCTTCCCTCAGGGGAGTAACGTAGCGAATTACATTAACTGTTCGGAAATTTGAGGAGAGGTGCTTCATGGTCGGAAATTTAGGCCTAATTTCTGAAAAAGCACAAATTTTTGAAAAATATGACTAGGTATTAATCTTATTGTCGCCGCGCAGTTTATTCAGGCCAACGCGCTCTTGCTTTTTATTTTTGGTTTCCCAAAAATACTTCACCGGAACCCACAGCATTCCAAAACACTCACCATGCTCTTTTCCAAGGTGCTTGTGGTGCATTTTGTGAGCCCTCCGTATGGCTTGAAAATACCAGTAATCAGAATTCCGGAACACCTTGAAGCGCTGGTGAATGAAAATATCGTGAACAAAAAAGTAGGCTGCTCCATAAATAGTTATCCCAATACCTATATACAAAGCGATCGAGATACCGAAAAATGAACCAAGTGCCAGACAAAGGATACCTGGTATTGCGAAGATCAGAAAAAAAGAATCGTTAAACTCCAAAAAACCTTCTGTATCCTTCTTATGATGATCTCTATGTAATACCCACAACCAACCATGCATCAGATGTTTATGTGTCAACCAAGCTACTCCCTCCATCGCAAAAAAGGTTGCTCCGACAATTAAAAAACCTCTAAGAAATTCTCCCATTACAATAATTGTTTAATGCTATGTTTTACTCGTTCAAAACAAATTTTTAACCATTCAGTATATTTATACTGATTCTCTTGCATATCCTTAGAAAGCGCTTCCATAGATATATATTTAAATGCCGAAACTTCTAACGGATCAGGAATTGGCAAATCATCGCTAACTCCGAAATAAACGTGATCATATTCATTCTCTGCTATCCCGCCAAATAATTGGGCTTTATAAGTAAAGTTGAATGCATATTGCAAATCACATTCCATACCCATCTCTTCCTTAAGCCTACGATGAGCCGCATCTACAGTTTCCTCTCCTAATCTTGGATGGCTACAACAGGTATTGGTCCATTTGCCACCCGAGTGGTACTTATCAATAGCACGTTGCTGAAGTAACAACTCACCAGCTTTATTAAAGATAAAAACTGAAAATGCCCTATGAAGTTTACCATGAACATGGGCATCCATTTTATCCATAGTTCCCAATACATTGTCTTCAATATCAACAAGGATTACTTGTTCATTCATTTTGTTAATTTCTTTAGTTCAGTTATGCTACAATATTTAGAATCAGATAAGTAGGTTAATATTCGATTTTTCAATTCGGTATCTTTAATAGTACTATACCCATTTATCAACTTCGTTTTATCTATAAAAATTTCTTCATCGTACCCCAAAAATCCTGGCAAATTACTCTGAATGGAAAATCTCAAAAACCGAAGCTCCAAGTCGTCAGGATCCCTGACTATTGATTCCTCTATCAGTATTTTTCCATTTCGGAATTTTTCGAGTTTATTAAAAGGATTGAATACATGCTTTGCTAAAATCATCTCTGCAACTCCTTTGTAACACAACAAAATAGGACTGGAGTTATTATCAACCTCCGACAATGCCCTTGAAAACTTCTCCGCTGCTGATTTATTGCTAGCAGCTTCATAGAATAGACTTCTTACTACTTCAACTTTTGGCTCATTTTTAGAAATCATACCCATCAAGATTGTCGTGATAAAAAGGAATTTATTCATATGGCATTCATTTTATAGCGCAGCATGGAGTCAAACATTAAACCAAATTTCTGTCTGTTCGAGATTCTAATCCTCTCAGACATTACCTTTTCAGCATTACATTTTTTTATCTTATTGAAAAGCTTCTTATAATAAATGTAAGCTAGGTAAACTCCACTTCCTGATGTTGAGGGTAACCTTTTGATTCCCTCTAAACCCTCTTTAAAGTCCTGCTCGATATCCTGTTCAATTAACAACTTCTCTGCGTTGGTGAACTTTGAGAGATCTAAGTTAGGAAAATAATTGCGACTAAGATTTTGATAATCGGCTTTTAAATCTCTAAGAAAATTAATTTTTTGAAAAGCGGATCCCAGTTTCATTGCAGAATGTTTCAATTTTTCGTAGGTAACCTCGTCGCCATTTGTGAATACCCGCAAACACATTAAGCCCACAACCTGAGCAGAACCAAGGATATATTGATCAAATGTTTCTAATGTATATTCCGTCCGCTTCAAATCCATTTTCATGCTTTCCAAAAACAGCTCGATCAGTTCCATCTCTATTTTAAATTCATTTACTACCTGTTGAAAGGAATTTAAAACAGGGTTCAAGCTTATCCCATGAGCAATTGCTTCCAAACAATCAGTCCTAAACTTTTCAAGCAGATACTCTTTGTCGTAATCGTGAAAGCTATCAACTATTTCATCTGCTAAACGAACAAAACCATAAATCGAGTATATTGGATTACGAAGTTTTTTATTTAAGAAAAGTATGCCAAGAGAAAAGCTGGTACTGTAGCTTTTAGTAGTTAGCTTACTGCAATCGGCAGAAAGCTTATCGAACATGTCTTTCATAAATTAGGTTTTTAAATAGTTAATCAATTGTTTAGCAGCTACATTACCGGATATTATTGAAGGAGGTACTCCCGGACCGGGCACAGTGAGTTGACCTGCGTAATATAAATTGGGGATCTTTTTATTGCGAATCGATGGTTTTAGATTTGCCGTTTGCATCAGCGTATTAGCTAAACCATAGGCATTTCCTTTGTATGAATTATAATCTACCTTAAAGTCTTCAATGCAGTAACTCTTAATATAGTCAATATTGTTTCTTATATCGTCACCAGTATATTTTTCTAACCTATCCATAATCATATCGAAGTACTTTGAACGCAAAGCATCAGTGTCTTCAAGATCGGTAGCCAGTGGCATCAAAAGGAAAAGGTTTTCATGGCCTTCAGGAGCAACACTATCGTCAGTTTTCGAAGGACAACATACATAAAACAATGGTTTAGCAGGCCACTTTGGATCCTTATAAATCTCTATAGCGTGCAGTTTCAAATCCTCATCAAAAAATAGGGTATGGTGATTCAAACGGTCTACTCTTTTGGTCACTCCAATATAGAAAATCAAACATGAAGGTGCAAGTACTCTCTTATCCCAATATTTTTCTTCGTAATTGTTAGTTCCTGTTAGCAATAGCTCCTTTTCAATGTGGTGATAATCTGCGGATGCAATAACACCGTCAAAGCTTTTCTTAAACGTATCAAATCCTAATTCTACAGCGGAAT
>JACMPF010000186.1 GCA_014377665.1 Pedobacter sp.
ATCATCGGACTAATGTCGGGCACCTCCTTGGATGGTCTTGATGTTGCTCTCTGTAGGATAAAAGGACATGGCCTCAACACAGAGCTAAAATTACTGAAATTTCATACTGTTCCTTATGATGATGAACTTAAGACGGAAATACAGGCTATCTTTTCGAAAACAATGGTTGATCTCCAAATGATCGCTTTAATGAACGAGAGAATTGCATTGTTGCATGCTGAAATGGTTCTAGGCTCGCTGCAGGAATGGGGAATCAAGCCTTCGGAGATCGATGTGATTGCAAGTCATGGACAAACTATTTACCATGCTCCTAAATCATTGCATGGATTGCAAGGCTATCCAAATGCCACACTTCAGATAGGTGATGGGGATCATATTGCCTTTAAAACCGGAATTATTACGATCGCTGATTTCAGGCAAAAGCATATCGCCGCTGGTGGCGAAGGCGCTCCTCTAGCCGTTTATGGTGATTATTTATACTTCTCAAAACCAGGAGAAACCCGTATTATGCTCAACATTGGGGGTATTGCTAATATTACTTATTTGCCTGGCGACAGTAGTGTAGAAGGAGTTTTCTCTACAGATGTTGGACCTGGAAATACGATAATGGATCATTTTGTTCAGGCAAATTTCGAAGGAATGACTTATGATGTAGATGGATTGATAGCGGCCTCAGGTCATGTAAATAGCAATTTATTGACCTCGTTGTTGAAACATAAATTTATTGACCTCCCTTTTCCAAAAACGACCGGGCCAGAGTTGTTTAATTTGAACTTCCTTGCTTCTGCTCAATTGAATTCAAATACCCAATACATTACTCAGGAGGATGTGCTTGCGACGTTAAACAAATTCACTGCTACCGTCATCGTAAATTCCATCAAACGATGTATAACAAATGATGAAGCGGTTATAGTTTATTTTAGTGGGGGCGGGATTCATAATAAATTACTGGTGTCGTACCTGAAAGCGGATCTTCCTGAGCTGAGATTTGCTACGACTGATGAGCTAGGGATTCTTCCGGATGCGAAAGAAGCAGTTCTCTTTGCCATACTCGCAAATGAGACACTTGCTGGCGATTCTATTGATTTTGGACAAAGATCTGGTCTACCATCTATTTGCATGGGGAAAGTCTGCCTCCCTTTTTAAAGTATCTCGAGACTTTTTAAATGATATTCTTCCATTTTTGGGTCTTCTCTTAATAGCTCCGTAACGAGGTAGTTTATATTTTCAAGCCCTGAAACTTTCAATCTTAATGCAATGTTCAATTTCTCAGAAATGCAAAGTATGGCTGTTTTCTTAGAAGCTGCCAGCATTGCTTTCTTCAATTGATTGATTTCCCAATCTGTATCTGTTAGGCCCTCTAGGGGATGCAGGGCACTTGTGCCAAGAAGACATAAATCTGCTCGGATGTCTGCCAGCTGGGTAATTACATGTCCGCCATAGGTTACCTGCGAGTTTTTCGAAAACAAACCTCCGATAAGAATGACTTCTATATTAGGATATTTGGCCAGTTCTATGGCTACAAAAGGACTGATAGTAAAGAATGTTGCGTGAAGTGTTTGAGGCAACTGCTTAGCTAGCTCAATAAGCGTTGTACCCCCGCCTGTCAGGATGACCATTCCATCTTTGATTAAACCAATTGCTTTTTTAGCAATTGTGATTTTGGCTTCTTTAGCATACACGGAAGTATCATCGAACGATGACTGGTAAGATTTAGATAAAGCGCCTCCGTGCACTTTGAATAGTTGGCTATTTTCATAAAGTTCCTGTAAATCTCGTCTAACAGTGTCTTCTGATACATTTAGCATTTGTACAAGATCTGAGCTTAATACCCTATTGTGGAGGTTTATTTGCCTCATTATGAAATCGTGGCGCTCTTTTTTTAACATATGGCTAAAGTAATTTTTTTTTGGGATAAATCATTAACTCTGCATTGTTTTGCGGGTTTGTGCATGAAAATATTAAGGTATCATTTCTAAAACAATCTTTTAGAGGTAAATAAGTAAAAAAAAATAACCATATTTACTATTGCATTGATTATTTGCGGATAATTGCGTGTTTTAGTCAATATAAAATATCGAAACTTAATTTAACCAAAACTATCGTTCATGAAAAAAAGACTACTCATGTTTTTTTTGAGCATTTCTCTATTGGTCTTTCAGGCCCATGCTCAACAATTAACGGTTACAGGAAAAGTGACCGCCACGGATGACAGTGGGCCACTTCCCGGCGTATCTGTAAAAGTAAAAGGAACCAACACTGTTGTGCAAACCAGCACCTCAGGGGTATTTGCTATTAAAGCGAACCAAGGGGATGTACTCGTGTTCAGCTATATCGGCTATGCTCCACAGGAGAAGGCGGTGACTGCTTCGGGCATCATTAATGTTGTGTTGATAGCAGATAACAAAGCATTGGATGAAGTTGTTGTAACAGCATTCAATATTGCACAAGATCGAAAATCATTAAACTATGCCTTTCAAAATGTTAAATCAAAAGACATAGAAGAATCCAGGCAGCAAAACATCGTTAATGCTTTACAAGGTAAAGTTGCAGGAGCAGTAATTACAAGCTCAGGTGGAGGTCCAGGCGAAGGAGCGTCAATCGTTCTTCGTGGAGGAACTTCATTAGATGGGGATAATCAGCCTTTATTTGTTATTGATGGTGTTCCATTGGACAATAGCTCGTTCGTAGAGTCAACGGCCCCTGGTGCTGGTAGTGCTTTTAATGGAGTTCTAGGAAGAAGTTTAGGTACACCTAACAGGGCATCAGACATTAATCCAGAGGATGTAGAAAGCGTTACCGTTTTAAAGGGACCTGCAGCAGCCGCGTTATACGGAGTGAAGGCGGGAAATGGAGCCATAATAATCACTACGAAAAAAGGCAAGACAGGATCCACTTCTGTAGTGTACAATAACCTGTTCTCGTTTGATAATGTAATGAGATTGCCTGAAACACAATCCACCTTTAAACAGGGAGCCAACGGAATTTTCGCTGCGACAAGTAGAGATTCCTATGGTTCGGCTTTTTTACCGGGAGAAACAATCTACAACAACCTGGATGATTTTTTTGTTACTGGAAAATCCCAGACGCACAATTTGAGTGTTTCAGGAGGGTCTGAAAAATATACCTTTAGGTTTGCCGCTTCTAATGCTAATCAAAATGGCGTGGTACCTAAAACAGAATATGGTAAAACATCGTTAAGATTATCTGGAAGTGCTATTGCAAGCGAAAAATTTACAATGACTGGCTCAGCCAATTATATTAGAACCACTGGACGAAGACCGCTACAGGGTCCCGGGCTTTTCGGTGGAACAGGGGGCTTTTTGGTAAGTATCTTCAACTGGCCAAAAAATGATAATATGAAGGATTATCTTAGTCCTGACGGAAGCAGAAGGCGACTGATAGCTAGCGTTACTAACGATACAGATAATCCTTACTTCACTATCGACAGAAACCCACAAACAGATATCAATGATCATTTTATAGGTAATGCTGGAGCAGAATTTAAGCCGCTGGATTGGTTGAGAATTAATTATACTTTAGGTACCGACTATTATAATGAGCGCACTCAGAGTGTACGGGCAGTTGGAACTTCACTTCCTAACAACCAAAATGGAGGAATCGGACAGACGGTAAATACTTTCCAAAACATTACGTCAAACTTCCTGGTAACAGCGGAGAAGACTTTCGGTGATTTCTCTACTTCCTTACTTTTGGGTAATGCGATTGATCAATCCAAGTTTGCAACGGTTGACTATTTAGGACTTATCTTCCAAAATCCAGATTTTATAAGCATCAATAATACAGTTAACAGAAGTGTAATTCAGAGAAATTCCATAAGGCGCATCGTGGGTGTATTTGGTAGTTTAAATGCAGATTGGAAGAAAACTGTGTTTTTGAATATTACAGGACGTAATGATTGGTCTTCTACCTTACCTGTTAAGAACTTTTCGTTTTTTTATCCATCAGTTAGTTTAGGATACGAGTTTACTAAGACACTTAACCTTGGAGATGATAGTTGGTTAAGCTATGGTAAACTTAAAGTGTCGTTCGCAGAGGTAGGTAAAGATACTGCTCCTTACAGATTGTTTTCCCCGCTTCAATCTAACACCTTTATTGGCGGAGGATTCAGAGGTGGTTTCTTTGGAAACAATCCTGATCTTAAACCAGAAAGCAGAAGTTCATATGAATTAGGCCTGGACTTACAATTCTTTAAGAACAGACTTCGACTTGACGCTACATACTATAACGATAAGACAATAGATCAAATTATTGCACCTCGTGTAAGTCAAGCGACGGGTTACATCCTTCAATATATAAATGGCGGTATTGTACAAAATCGTGGTATAGAGCTGATGTTATCGGGAACTCCAATTACCAGTAAAGACTTCTCCTGGGATGTAAACTTCAATTTTGCAAGAAATAAAAATGAGGTTCTGGAATTGCCTTTCCCACTTACCATTATCAGAAATTCTGATGCTTCAATAATATTTGTTGCAGAAGGCGCCTCGTACCCTGGGAAATCTATATCGTCAATTAGTGCCTCAGACTATATCAGAGATCCAGAAGGAAACATTATAATAGACGTTAATGGTTATCCTACTTTTAATAGCTTGTTTAGTTACGCAGGAGATAGAGCACCCAAATTTGTTCTTGGCTTAAACAATTCGTTTCGGTACAAAAATACGGAATTAAGTTTCCTTGTAGACATTAGAAAAGGAGGAGATGTAATTAATGGCAATGAATGGGAATTGGTAAGAAGTGGACTTAGCAAGCAAACAGAAGAGCGTGGTAAGCAAGTTGTGTTTGATGGTGTAGTACGTAATACAGACGGAACATTCTCCAAAAACACTAAGCAGGTTGAGCTTACCCAAGGCTATTACGAGAACAACCTTGCAGCCGTTGGAACAGCGTTTATTGAGGATGGTTCATGGATCAGATTAAGAACAGTTACGTTGAATTACACCTTGAGCAAAAAATATATGCCTAAAGTCTTTTCTAACGTTAACTTATTCGTAACAGGACGTAATCTTTTACTCTTCACTAATTACTCTGGCATCGACCCTGAAGTTGGTGTTTCTGGAGCAGGTGTTAGAGGTGGTGGTGCTGCCGGACTGGACTATGGCGGTGTACCAAGCCGACGAGGTTTTGATTTGGGTTTAAAAGTTGGGTTCTAGCAAAAATTCTATATGAAAAAATTAATTATAATAATTGTAGCATTCGCTTCCATAATGGGAATGTCTGCCTGTAAAAAGTTTCTTGACGTAAATACGGATCCTAATAATCCAACAGAAACAACACCTAACTTTCTATTACCTAGTATTGTAGCAAATGGATTAGCTATGCAAGGTTTTGAGTCTTATCAATTCATAGGGATATTTACGCAGAATGTAGGTAGACGAGGTGCGCCAGTAGGGGGTGTGGAGCAATATTACTTAGCCGCAAATGTACGGCCGTTCCAGGATACCTATCAGATTGTTGGCAGCAATATTGGCCCATTAATTTCAATAGCAGAAAAAGAAGGGTCGCCGTACTATGTTGGAGCTGGAAAAATCATGTATGCATTAATCTTAGCTCATGCTACAGATCTTTTGGGTGATATACCATTCTCTGAAGCGTTCAAGCCTTCTCAAACAATTTCACCTAAATATGACTCACAGCAGGAGATATATGTTGCGGTAGACAAATTGCTTGATGAG
Organism: Pedobacter sp.; assembly: GCA_014377665.1. Taxonomy (GTDB): domain Bacteria; phylum Bacteroidota; class Bacteroidia; order Sphingobacteriales; family Sphingobacteriaceae; genus Pedobacter. Next base: position 5,700 of record JACMPF010000186.1, read on the forward strand.
GGTATAGTTGAAATGCAGAAACCTGCAACTAGTAATTTTAGGCCATTTTACACGACTACGCCAAGTATCAGTGGAGACATTTTATACAAAGGAGTTACAGCGAACTGGATTAAGCTCGCCTATGCATTAAAAGCAAGGCAAGCCAACCATTTGATAAAAAAGAGTATTTATAGTCCTACAACTATTCTTAGTTACATCGATAAGGCGATTTCGGGTAATGCTGAAGATGCCCAATTACAATATCAGGCGGTTACAAGCACCGTATTAAACTCAACCAATGTACTAGGACCCGCTCGAGGAAATTTGGGAGCAGTTACCTTCGGAAGGTTTTTTATAGAGATGTTGAATGGTACTAATCTATTAGGTAATGCAGCCTTGCCTGACGACCCAAGACTAACTATCATGGCCACTGCTACCAGCACTGGAACTCAACCGGGCGCCAATAATGCACAAGCCCTCACGGCCGGAGTTTTGTCTGACTTTTACAATACCTGGTATGGTCAAGACCTAGGAGTGATGCCAGTAGTAACGAATGCTGAGGTTCGGTTTATTGAAGCAGAAGCAGCATTTAGAAACGGTGCAGCTACTTTAAATAGAGCCTATTTAGCTTATCGGGCTGGAATTACGGCACACATGGATAAGATTGGTGTGACAGCTACTGCGAGAGACTTATATCTTGCATCGCCAGCTGTTGCGCAAAGCGCGGCAACCCTCACACTAAAGAATATAATGCAACAAAAATATATAGCAATGTTTATGAATCCTGAAAGTTGGGTTGATATGAGAAAGCTTGACTACAGTCAAGATATTTACACCGGCTTTTATTATCCATTAAATGCTAACCCTGTTGCAGTAGCTAATACAACCAATCCTTATCCTAGAAGAACACTTTATCCGCTAACTGAACTTCAACTAAACCCTGCTGAGGTTGAAAAGCAAGGTGGCAATGCTCAGGATTATTTTCTTAAACCATTATGGTGGAACGTTCAATAATATACAACATGAAAAATATAAAACTTTTATGCTTGATGATTTTCGCTACGGTGATCTTCAGTTCATGCGACCGTACAGAAGATCCAATTTATCAAAAAACAACGGATAACCGATACCCCACGGTCGTTTCCAATGCTAATTTTGTTACACCTTCGGTTCCAACAGCCGGCTATGTGAAAGGTACGGTTCTATCCGTTGAATTTAATTTTATATCATTTGATTCAATTAAAGAGATTCAATTTTATGAGAAGATTGCTACAGCAGATTCTATATTGCTAAAAACGACTCCTTACGCTCCTGCATTTTCAAAAATAAAGAATTGCGACACGCTTGTTTACAGTTATACGGTTCCTTCAGCACCCGCTTCAGGTACTTCTATCGTTTTCAGGGGTAGGGTCGTAAATGTTAATGGTTTAACAAAGGACCGAATCTTCACTTATAAAATCAGATAGTCTCATCATTGTGACCCCTGCCAAATACTTTGGCGGGGGCACTTTGCGTAACATACATTTTTTCCTATTTTTGCATCAAAACAACTACTATGGCAAGTTTTACGCTTACTACTGATACCTGGAAAAAAGTTAAGATTAAGTTCTTGAGAAAGTACCGTGATTTAGCACAGGTGGACCTTGTTTTTGAACCAGGAAGCGAGGATAGATTAGTAGAGCAATTGATGGATTTGGTGAAACGTGATAGAGAATATATTGAGTTTACCATCAAAAAAGCTTTGGCAGACCCTGATGGGAATCGCCTCTAGTAATAAACATGATACGCCTTTCTTGTTGAGCTGATTGCTTTTAACCACATTTTTTTCTAAGTTTACTTCTACACAGATTTTGAACAATGAAAAAAATTAAAATAGTTTCAGCTCTTTGTCTAATTGCCTTTGCAACACTCACCTGGTCCTTTAAAGAAGATCTTTTTCAGGTTTCTAAAAACATCGATGTATTTGCCTCGCTATATAAAGAGATAAATATCAACTATGTAGAGGAAACCAATCCCTCTGAGCTGATGAAAAATGGCATCGATGCCATGCTTGAGAATCTGGATCCATACACAGAATATATCCCTGAATCGGAAATCGAAGACTACAAACTGAAATATGTGAGTACTCAATACGGAGGTATTGGTGCAAGCACACTATATATTGAAGGAAAACTTTTTGTTAATGAAGTAAGTGAGGGTTATCCTGCAGATAAACAAGGTATTAAACCTGGAGATCAGCTTGTAAAGATTAATGACAATGAAGTTAAAGGGAAAGATCGTACGCAGATCAGTCAATTGCTTCGGGGGCCTAAAGGCTCTTTGGTTGATCTTGTAATCATCAGGGAAGGGGCAGTAATCACTAAAAAGCTGGTGAGAGATGAGATCAAGCAGCCGAATGTTTCTTATTCAGGAATGACAGAGGATCAGTTTGCATATATTCGTTTAGACAAATTTCTTGAAAATTCTGCGCAGGAAGTTAAGGACGCAGCTATTGCTTTGAATAAACAACAGCCAAAAGGCTTAATCCTTGACCTTCGTTATAATGGCGGTGGCATTTTGCAGGAAGCAGTAAAAATTGTTAATCTCTTTGTAAGCAAAAATGTTTTAGTGGTAACCCAAAAGGGCCGGAACCCTCAGAAAACCATTGCCTATAAAACTTATAGCGACCCTTTATTGCCTCAAATACCTTTAGTGGTATTAGTTGGCGCCTCTTCTGCTTCGGCATCAGAAATCGTTGCAGGCTCTTTGCAAGACTTGGACAGGGCAATTATAGTTGGACAAAGGAGCTACGGTAAAGGGTTGGTACAGCAAACCTTTAACCTGCCCTATAATAGCTTGGTAAAAGTTACGGTGGCAAAATACTTCACTCCATCGGGAAGATGCATCCAGGCCTTGGATTATGCGCATAAAGACGCCAATGGAAACACGATCAAGTTTGCCGATTCTGTGATGAGTAAATTCAATACCGCTTCTGGCCGAAACGTGTATGATGGAAATGGCGTATATCCAGACGTTCTTGTTAATACCAATAGGCCTAGCCCTATAACTATGTCTATCATTACCAAGAACCTGTTTTTTGATTATGCCAATGCCTATAAGAAGAAAAATAAGGAAATTGCTCCTGCTGCTACCTTCCAGATGACAGAAGCAGATTACGCAGATTTCGTGTCCTCCTTAGCTGGTAAGGACTATTCTTATTCTTCTCAAACTGAGCGCCTGCTTACAGATTTACGAGCGGAAGCTGAAAAGGAAAATAAGCTAGCTGCAGTTAAGGCTGATCTTGATGACCTTAAAGAAAAGATGCTGGGTGCAAAAAAGACTGATCTAACTACCTACAAAGCAGAAATCAAGCGCATATTAGAAACACAGATTGTTAGTCGTTACTATTTTGAAAAGGGAAAAGTTTTGCAAGCATTCCAATATGATAAAGAATTGGCAGCTGCTAAAGCAGTGCTTGGGAATTCAACTAAAATGCTGGCAATTCTTAAAGGTGCCGGAGAATATAAAACAATTGGCAGTCCAGTTAAAACAATAGCAGCTAAGAATTAGTGTAACTTAACAACCAAACCATTCATTGCATGGTTTAGTTGAAGCTGACAAGCCAACCTGCTGTTAGGCAAAAGATCCGGAAGCGTGTCTAACATCGCATACTCATCATCCGTCATTTCATTTAACTTTTCTTCACCTTCCAATACGTCTACACAGCAGGTAGCACAAAGTGCCATACCGCCGCAAGTTGCAAGTATATCGTACTCACATGCTTTCAGATATTCCATCAAACTCAAGCCCATGTCTACGGGCGCTTCCAGATCAGTTAATGAACCATCAGGATTTTGTAGGTGAATGAGGATATTATTTTCGTCCATAACTAGAATTCAGAAACGCCATTTACTGTTGTATATTTCATGGTATATTTAATACCAGGATTCATGTATTGATAAGCACTATGACTCATCAATGCAGCCTCATGGAAACCACAAAGGATTAATTTCAATTTATTGGTGTAGGTATTGATATCGCCTATTGCGTAAATGCCGGGAATATTTGTTGAATAATCATCGGTGTTAACTTCAATAGCACTTTTGCTTATGTTTAGGTCCCACTGCTCAATAGGTCCCAATTTCGGGCTTAATCCGAACAAAGGAATCAGGTGATCAGCTTCAACTACCGTTTTCTCTAAAGATTTATTGTGAACGATCTCTACTGACTCTAATTTACCTTCTCCTGAAACAGAGTTTAAGTTGCTATTTAAAATCAAGTTAATCTTACCACTAGCGGCAAGTTCCATTACCTTATTTACTGAATCGGGAGCGCCACGGAAGCTTTCACTACGATGCACTAGGGTAAGCTCACTAACTACATCCGCTAAGAAAATAGTCCAGTCCAATGCAGAATCCCCACCACCCGCGATAACCATTTTCTGGTCGCGGTATTTCTCGGGATCAAGAATCATGTAATTGACACCTCTTCCGTTTTCAAAATCTTCTAAACCGGAAACAACAGGTTTGCGAGGTTCAAAACAACCAAGACCGCCAGCGATTACTACAACTTTAGCTTCGATGATGGTACCCATGTTGGTAGTCAAAACAAAATCTGCTTCGCCTCTTTTTTCCAGGCCTTCGATACGCTCTCCAAGAGTGAAACCCGGATGGAAAGGTTTACCTTGCTCCATTAGGTTTTCTACTAGCTCTTGTGCTAAAATAGTAGGATAACCTGGTATGTCGTATATAGGTTTCTTAGGATAAATTTCTGACAGTTGCCCGCCCACCTGAGGTAGATAATCAATTAAATGGCAGCGCATTTTAAGTAAACCAGCCTCAAATATTGCAAATAAACCTACAGGTCCGGCGCCAATAATGGCTATATCAGTAGAAATCATGTATTTAAATTTTGTGCGAATTTACGAACTTTTGTTTTAATAATTTAGCTATTTATAAGTATTCTACCTATCCTGTAGAACTTCTGACAATTATCCGATCTGATATTTTATATATATTTGTTAATTAATGACTAAGAACCTATACTTTGCCTCAGACTTTCATCTTGGATCTCCAACTTTAGAAACCAGTCGCAAGCGGGAAGACCGTGTAATCCGTTGGTTAGATGCCATATCGCCTACATGTGGTGAGCTTTTCCTGGTGGGAGACGTCTTTGACTTCTGGTTTGAATATAAGACGGTGGTTCCTAAGGGTTTTATCCGACTTCAAGGAAAACTTGCTTCGATGAGTGATGCAGGTATCAAGATCTACTTTTTTAAAGGTAATCACGACATGTGGGTTGATGATTATTTTACTACCGAAATGGGTATTCAAATCGTTAGTGATGACCTGGTAATTGAGCGAAGCGGTAAAAAATTTTATATACATCATGGTGATGGCTTGGGCCCCGGAGATCATAAATATAAATTCTTACGAAGGATCTTTAGAAATCCTGTATGTCAGTGGTTGTTTTCCCTTGTTCCGCCCAGAATAGGACTGGGATTTGGTATTTGGTGGTCTGGCCACAGCAGACTAGCAAGCAGTACCGAGGAGGTTTTTATGGGAGAAGAGAACGAATGGCTTGCAGTTTATGCTAAAGAGCAGTTGAAGCGTGAACACTTTGACTATTTTATTTTTGGGCATCGGCATTTACCGCTTTCGGTGGATCTTGGGGATGGATCAAAGTACATAAATACAGGTGAATGGATCAACCATTGTAGTTATGCTGAGTTTGATGGTAAGGATTTAAGCCTTAAATATTTCGAAGAATATTAGGGCAAAAGCCGTATTTTTGCTCGCCAAATAAATATTACATTTATTAATTTCTCTGAAAAGAATATGTTAGAAAAGTTAGAAGCCATCAAAATTCGTTGGGAAGATGTTGAGGAACAGCTGAGTAACCCTGATACAATGCAGGATATGAAGCGTTTTGCTGCATTAAATAAAGAATATAAAGATTTGGGCAAGATTGTAGAAGAATACAGGGTCTACAAGAATGTGATGAGCAATATTGATGCGAATAAAGAGATCTTAAGTGTTGAGAAAGATCCAGAGATGAGGGAGATGGCTAAAGAAGAACTTGATCTTTTATTAGCACAACAAGGGGAACTTGAGGAACGCGTTCGTTTAATGCTGATCCCGGTAGATCCGGAGGATGCAAAAAATGCCGTCTTTGAGATTAGAGGTGGTACCGGTGGTGATGAAGCGGCATTGTTTGCGGGCGATCTATACCGTATGTACAGCAGATTTTTTGATCAAAAAGGTTGGAGAGTGGAAACCGTGGATGTTACTGAAGGTACAGCAGGTGGTTACAAAGAGGTAATATTGAAAGTGACTGGAGAGGACGTTTACGGACAGTTAAAATACGAATCGGGCGTACATCGAGTGCAGCGCGTGCCGGACACAGAAACTCAAGGTCGCGTACACACTTCTGCTGCATCGGTAGCTGTTCTTCCAGAAGCTGAAGAAATTGATCTGTATATTAATCCTGCAGACATTGAATTGCATACGTCACGTTCCGGTGGTGCAGGTGGACAGAATGTAAACAAGGTAGAGACTAAGGTTCAATTGACGCATAAGCCATCTGGGCTCGTTGTAGTTTGTCAGCAGGATCGTTCACAGCTTGGTAACCGTATCATTGCTATGGAGATGCTTAGAAGTAAGCTATATGATATTGAATTGCAGAAAAAGAATGGCGATATAGCTGCCCGTCGTAAAACGATGGTGTCTACAGGAGATCGCTCAGCGAAGATCAGAACGTACAATTATCCACAAGGAAGGGTTACGGATCACCGTATTGGTTTAACGCTTTATAATCTAAATGGGGTTATGGATGGTGGGGTACAGGAGCTGATTGATGCACTTCAGTTTGCTGAGAACGCGGAGAAGATGAAAGAGGGTTCTGTAGCTTAAGGAGTTACAATTATTTTAAAATATTTATTGCGAAACAGAATAATCACACTATATTTGCAATCCCGAAACGAAAGTAAC
>JACMPF010000031.1 GCA_014377665.1 Pedobacter sp.
GGCATATTACCCGCATCTTCCAGAACCTCGGCATAAAGAACTTTACCTTCTTCATCTAAAACGAAAGCAGCGCGCTTGGAAACACCTTTCAAATTAAAAACAAAATCTTCGTAAAAAGCACCAAATGCCTGAGAAACTTCTTTGTTGAAGTCAGACAGCAAAGGAAACTGGTAAGCTTGATCTTCCTTGAACTTCGCAAGCGTAAAAGGAGAATCCACCGAAATACCTATAACATCGGCATTCATACCCTCATAGAAACCAAAACTATCTCTCATTGTACAAAGTTGTGCCGTACAAACACCAGTGAAGGCCATAGGAAAGAACTGAATTACCAGCTTTCTTCCTTTATAATCTGCCAACGAAACTTCTTTCAATTCCGAACTGAATAATTTAAAATCAGGAGACTGATCTCCAACTTGTAAAGCCATATCTTTTTTTTAAGCAAATATAAACTTCAAATCCTAAAAAAAAAGGTTTTCCCCAAACCATAAAAAGAGAAACTGGTCGATATGGGTTTTACTAAGAAGTCATATCAAGCCCTCCTTCTGAGCTGCTCATCGACTATTGCTAGCCCCTCCTTGAAGCTCCTCGGCTGGTATCCTAGCTCGTTTATTGCCTTGGCTAATATGAAGCCTGTCTTTACCGGTCGCTTCGCCGCTTGATTTAAACTCTCCGAACTTATTTCTTTTATCATGTGCTTATCAAGCTCCCAGTAATCGGCCACTTCCGCAACCAGTTCCGAAACACTCATCATGTCTTTTCCCGAGATATTGAATATTCCCTGGGCATTTTTCTCAACAGCCAATAAGCAGCCATCAGCGAGGTCTTCCGCTAAGGTGGGCATTCTCCATTGATCATTCACAACGTTGATCAGTTTATTACTTTCTAAGGCTCCTTTGGCCCATAAAACGATATTACTCCTGCTCATGTCGTTCACAATTCCGTAAACTAGAATCGTGCGGATGATTACCCAAGGGCCGGATGAGCACTTAACAACTTCCTCTCCTGCTAACTTCGTTCGACCGTATTCACTGAGTGGATTTGGTGCTGCTTCCTCATCATAAGGACCATCTGCGCCGTCAAAAATAAAATCTGTAGACAGGTGCACAAACTGAATGTTTTCTGAGGCAGCGATATCAGCGAGGGTTTGAACGGCTACAACGTTTAGTTGCTGGGCAAGTTCAGGTTGCTCATGACTGGTGTCTACGTTAGTCATGGCGGCTGTATTAATAATCGCGTCTGGTTTAACCTTTTTAACGACTTGCAGTACCTGAACAGGGTCAAGGATATCCATTTCTGCATAAGTGTATCCTTCCTTCACTGGATAACGATTGGCTCCTTTAGAAGTAGCAATCAAATTGAACTGCTTTGTTTGTAAAATTCGCTCTGTAATTTTCTGGCCTAATAGTCCGTTACTACCTGTTACTAAGATGGTTTTCATAGCTTTAAATGATGGTATTTTTGTCTTGTCAAGATAGTATAAAATGCTTTCCCGAAGCTGTTGAAAAATCTTTATACATATATGTATAATTCTTGCTGAAAAATTTTAACTTTGCAAACCGAATTGCGGGCTGCTAAAATGGCCTTTAACAATTTGATATTTATAATTTTACCCAAAACAATATATGCCTAACATTGGAAAAATAGCTCAGATTATAGGACCGGTAGTTGACGTGAGTTTTGCTGACGATGCTCATTTACCTAAGATTTTCTCTGCATTAGAGGTTACAAAAGAAAACGGACAAAAGGTCATTTTAGAAGTTCAACAACATCTTGGTGAAGACCGCGTACGTGCAATTTCAATGGATTCGACCGATGGTCTTGTTCGTGGAATGCAAGCAGTGGATACTGGCGCAGCTATACAAATGCCTATTGGTGACCAAATTAAAGGTCGCTTATTCAATGTTGTGGGTGATGCTATCGACGGTATTAACGCAGTAGATAAAACTGGAGGCAGACCAATTCACAATGCTCCTCCTAGATTTGATGAACTATCTACTGAAACTGAAGTACTTTTTACTGGTATTAAAGTAATCGATTTACTAGAGCCTTATGCTAAAGGTGGTAAAATCGGTTTGTTCGGTGGTGCGGGTGTTGGTAAAACAGTTTTGATCATGGAATTGGTAAACAACATCGCAAAAGCATATGCTGGTTTATCTGTATTCGCTGGTGTTGGTGAGCGTACTCGTGAAGGTAATGACCTTTTACGTGAGTTTATCGAGTCTGGTGTAATTAACTATGGCGACGAGTTCCTTCATTCTATGGAAAAAGGTGGTTGGGACTTAAGTAAAGTTGATACTGAAAAATTAAAAGAATCAAAAGCAACATTGGTATTCGGTCAAATGAATGAGCCTCCTGGTGCACGTGCACGTGTGGCTTTATCAGGCTTGACTGTTGCTGAATATTTCCGTGATGGTGATGGCGAAGGTGCTGGAAAAGACATCCTTTTCTTCGTTGATAATATCTTCCGTTTCACTCAGGCTGGTTCTGAGGTATCTGCCCTTTTGGGTCGTATGCCTTCAGCAGTAGGTTACCAACCAACATTGGCTACTGAGATGGGTTTGATGCAAGAGCGTATCACCTCAACAAAACGTGGTTCAATTACTTCTGTACAGGCCGTTTACGTTCCTGCGGATGATTTAACTGACCCGGCTCCGGCTACAACGTTTGCCCACTTAGATGCCACAACGGTATTGTCTCGTAAAATTGCTGAGCTTGGTATTTATCCTGCTGTGGATCCATTGGATTCAACTTCAAGGATTTTGTCTCCAGCTATCTTAGGTGACGAACACTACAACACTGCACAAAGAGTTAAAGAAACTTTACAACGTTATAAAGAATTGCAAGATATCATCGCCATCCTTGGTATGGAC
>JACMPF010000187.1 GCA_014377665.1 Pedobacter sp.
AAACTAGCTGCTGTAGGTTCGTTTACGATACGTAGTACATCTAATCCGGCGAGTTTGCCTGCATCACGTGTAGCCTGACGCTGACTATCGTTAAAATAAGCAGGCACTGTGATAACTGCTCTGTTTACCGGTGTTTTTAAAGCATGTTCTGCTCTGGCTTTCAGTTCTTTTAAAATCTCTCCCGATAGCTCAATTGGCGTATAAAATCGATCTCCCGCTTTTATCTTAACCAATGAATCACCTTCATCATCGATGATCTTATAAGAAAAAGTGTCTTGGTGGTTGGCAACATCTTTATAAGATCTTCCTAAAAGACGCTTGACGGAAAATATGGTATTGGCAGGGTCCGTAATTAAAAAGTCTTTTGCTTCGTCTCCTACCAAAGCATCACCCTTTGCATTGAAATGTATGACAGAAGGAACCAATAGTCCTTTTCCTGTGTCATTGATGACCTGTGGGTTTTTCTCTGGATTTATAAAGGCAACCAAACTATTTGTAGTACCTAAATCAATACCTACAATTATCTCTTCTTGCTGGAAAGCACCCGTTGCCAGATTAATGGATATTTTTGCCATAGTTGGGCAAATTTACAAATCTTTTTTATGGATATTGTAAAGCCAAAGTACTATATCCTGATAGCTTTCGGTACCTTTTTGTTGATTATTTAGCTTTAAAAATCTGTCGAAAGCTACGTCCAGGTAACCGAACATGTCGTTGTTGTATTTTCTCCAGAAATCCCTATCCGATTCAAAGTCACGTATTGTTCCTATATTGATGGTCGCATACAGTCTGTCATAGTCCTGAGACGATTTGATCCTAATCTCAAAAAGAATACTTTTAAGCATTGCATAATTAGCAGAATACTGAAAGTAAGGGTCAGAACTATTGCTGGAAACCAGGTAGCCTATTAAGTTCGCTTCATCCTCGCGACCAATACCCAGCTGGTGGGCAATTTCATGACAAGTCACGAAGGGTAGGGCAACCGACGGAAGCCTCATGTTCACATTTGCCTCGCCAGACAGCGGATTGTAATATCCTTCAATTCCTATTTTAGTAACTATCCAACTATTCATTACTGGCTTAACAGAAGAAATGTGATAATCAAAAAACCGGTTTGTTTTCTCCATGTTGCTGTAACCTATTACTGCGATATCCTTTAGCTGAGTGATATCAAACCTCGTCTTTTTAACAGATTGAAGGTTGTTTAGCTTCTTTACAAAGAATCTTCCCAAAGAAATAAGCTGAGCTGTGTTATATTTCTCATTGCTGATTCCAAGCTTTTTAGCCATAGATGGCCGGGAGTAGTTTAAACCCCACAAAATTTTAAATGTCAGATATAGCAACAAGCAGAAATTAATTGCTCCAAGTGGGGCATTAATTCGATCTGTCTTTTTCAAGGTTCTTTTGAAAACTTTCTTGCTCAATATAAAAAGGGATTTCAAAATATATAGTACCAGCAAAAAATACATTAGATCACCAATGGGAAAGGGGACTATTGAGCTAACAAACCGTTGAACTATTGAAGTAAATAGGTAGAGGCGATCAGAATAGAGATACTCGACCGCAGTACTGCTCAAACCGAGCAGAAATACTACTAAAGCTAAGGATAAAAGAATAGTGAAATGTTTTGTTTTGGATCTGTAAGCTCTGTCTATCACCTGTTAAAAGCTAATCTTTTCCCTGTTTCATTCGTCATGAACTTTCCTTTCCTATAGGCCAGATTGCCGGACACAATAGTATGCGTAACTTCAGATTTGAATGTTTGACCTTCAAATGGGGACCATCCGCACTTGTAAAGCACATTTTGTCGCGTTACTTTGTATGGGTCATTTAAATTTACAAGGTAGAGGTCTGCCCAATAGCCTTCTCTTATGAATCCACGTCTATCAATATCAAAACAAATGGCTACGTTATGCGCCGTTTTCTCAGCAATCTTTTCCAGTGTGATCTTACCCTGATGATACATCTCCAGCAAAGCAGATGTGGCATGCTGCACTAATGGTCCACCTGATGGCGCTGAGATATAAGGTTGTTCTTTTTCTTCGATTGTATGCGGAGCATGATCTGTTGCAATGATATCAATGTTGCCATTTAGTACCCCCGATAAGATGCTTTCCTTGTCTACCGACGTCTTTATAGCTGGATTCCATTTTATCCAGTTTCCTTTTTCTGCATATTTGCTGTCATCAAACCAAAGATGGTGTATGCATGCCTCAGCAGTGATTCGCTTCTCTTTTAAAGGTAAAGTATTATCGAATAAACCAACTTCTTTTGCCGTGGAGATATGTAAAATGTGTAATCTGGTGTTGTGCTTTTTCGCCAATTGAACAGCCATCGAAGAAGAAATATAACAAGCTTCACCGCTCCTTATCAAGGGATGCATGGAAGGAGTCAGGGCATCTCCATACTTTTCTTTATAGGTAGCAAGATTTCGCTGAATCGTTTGTTCATCTTCACAATGGGTAGCAACCAATATAGGCGCTTCTTTAAATATGTTTTCAAGTACAGCTTGATTATCTACTAACATATTTCCTGTAGATGAACCCATGAAAACTTTGATTCCGCAAACCTCTAGAGGGTTAGTTTTCAAGACCTCGTCAAGGTTATTGTTTGAGGCTCCCATGAAAAAGGAGTAGTTGGCAAGCGACATCTCTGAGGCGATTTTGTACTTGTCTGCCAACAGTTCCTGAGTTAGCGTGTTTGGTACCGTGTTAGGCATCTCCATGAAAGAAGTAATTCCGCCAGCCACGGCAGCCATGCTTTCAGTAAATATATCTGCCTTATGCGTTAATCCAGGCTCTCTGAAATGCACCTGATCATCAATCATTCCTGGAAAGAGATGCAAGCCCTCAGCATTGATTTCTTGGTCTGCTTCTACATCGATTGATGAAGCGATTTTAGCTATAAACCCATCTTTTATAAGTACATCCCCGATCGTAACTTGGCCTTCATTTACAATTGAAGCGGATTTTATAAGAATAGTCTTCATTATTGTTTGGATAGTTTGTTCGTTCAAACTTAGAGAAAATATTTAGTATAATAGACTAGGGGGCTCAGGATTATGGTGGTCGACAAGTAGGGATTAAGGGCACTAAATAAATTATGAGTAGTTTTGCAAAATGCCCAAAGAATTTGAAGAGTTTAATCTCAATCGTCAGATATTAAATGCTGTAGCGGATGCAGGATTCACAGTCGCCACCCCAATTCAGGAGAAGGCGATCGCACCTGTTCTGTCAGGACAAGATATTTTTGGTATAGCAGAAACGGGTACGGGCAAAACTGCTGCATATGTTCTGCCTATTTTAATGCAGCTAAAATATGCCCAGGGCGATGCACCTCGCGCCCTTATTTTAGCGCCTACCAGAGAACTTGCGATGCAAATAACAGATCATGTAAAAATATTTTCTAAATACACAGATTTGCGAACAGTTGTGGTATATGGTGGCTTGGGACCAAAGACTCAAATCGAACAAATTAAAGCAGGTGTAGACATTATCGTTGCCACCCCCGGAAGGTTCTTAGATATTTATTTAGCCAACCACATCAATACGCAGTACCTGAAGTTCTTGGTTTTAGATGAGGCGGATAAGATGATGGATATGGGTTTTATTGGTTCGATCCACAGAATTCTTGAGATTGTTCCACGTAAGCGACAAAATCTTTTATTCTCTGCAACCATGTCGGATCTTGTTCAGAAGATTGCAGGAGACTTTTTAAAGAATCCAACAATTATTGAAGTTGCGCAACAAGCGACACCTGCAGCTTCGGTAACGCAAAGCTTGTATTATGTGCCAAATTTTAAAACTAAGATCAATATACTTGCACACGTTTTGAAGAATGTTGACGAGTTCACCCGATTGATTATTTTCTGTAAGACAAAAACTGTAGCGGATAATATATTTTCTTTTATTGAGCGGAAATTGGGCCCGGAGGCGGTTAGAGTTATCCATGCTAATAAGGGTCAAAACACCAGAATCAATTCTATAAATGATTTCAAGGACGGAAATATTAGGGTACTGGTTGCTACAGATGTTGCCTCAAGAGGGATTGACGTATCTGATGTAAGTCATGTGATCAATTTTGATGTACCCATTGTGATTGAAGATTATGTTCATAGGATTGGGAGAACGGGCAGGGCTTTCGCTAAAGGAGATGCTCTTACATTATGCACAGACGCGGAAAAATATTACATTCAGAAAATAGAAAAGTTGATAAGACAACAAATCCCTATTGTACCTTTACCACCTGAAGTTTTTATAGAAGAAACACCCTTTGAGGAAAAACAAGCAATTAACAGGGCAATTGATGACCAAAAACGCAGGGAAGATCCGGACTTTAAAGGCGCTTTTCACGAAAAGAAACATGCTGCAGCAATAGCTGCTGCTGCTCGTAATAAGACTAATAAGCAACCTTCTTGGAAGAAAAAGAAGTTTAAGAAGTAAGCATTATAACTTGAAGGTAAAACTAACACCACTAAACATCGTTTCAGCCATATGTCTAACAGGAGCCATTTTGTTACTTGTTAACAAAAAGCAAAGTTTACAGGAAACTCCGAATGCGCTTATTGATTTAATGGCCGGTTTAAGCGTTCTTGCCGCAATCATCTCTTTTATTTCAGATCAGATTTTCAGAAAGTTCATACCAAGTGTGAAGAAGCTATGGCTTGTAGAGGGCGTTCTTGTCAGCTTCATCATCATTTTAATATTAATTATAAAAACCAGTATCCGCTAAATGAAAACAGCAGAAATTAAAATTACAGTTCAGTTAGATGACAATAATGTTCCAGAAAACTTATTGTGGGAGTCTACGGATTCAGAAACTAAAGAGCAGGTTGCAGTTAAGTCGATGATGCTCGCACTATGGGATCACAATTACAAGAATTCTTTACGGATTGACTTGTGGACAAAGGATATGCCGGTTGATGAGATGAAAAGATTTTTCTACGAAACCCTGCAAACTATGGGTGACAGCTTTTTAAAAGCTACTGGTGAGAAACTTATTGTCGAAGATTTACGAGATTACTGTGCGCACTTTGCAGATAAAATGGGCATCAATACTCAAGGATAAACAATGAGGGCACAGGGAATTATTGGTACAGCGCTTATGGCAGTGGGTGGTATTAGCCCCTTGGTGCATATCCCTATTGTAGGCAATTGGAACTATTTTGATCTGGATATGCGTCTCGCGATTGCATTTTACGCGTTGGTTATAGTCGGGCTAATTGGATCTTTTGCCAGCAAAGCAGGCGTTATCAGATTTGCGGGTTTCGGTGCTGTAGTACTGGTTTTGATTACTTTACTTGGTATTTATTTGAAATCACAAGAATCCCTGAGCTTCCTCCATTTTAAAAAGCTAGTGAACCTTGCTGCCGGATTAGTAAAGTATAAATGGGGCTGGTACGTGATCGTTGCTGGTGCGTTTATTTTATTTACGGTCAGAAAGCCAAGGGTAATCAAAGTAGTTTAAGATCAGTTCAGATCGCCGAGAGACTTATGTTTTCGTTTGTGCTTTACCTGAATATTTTTCATATGCTCATCTTTACTGATGATACTTATGTTGCCATCCACCTCAAGCACAGCTAATTTCACGTCTTTAAAACGATCCAGTCCATGTTCGCGCAGTGCTTCCTGCAGTTCGTCGTTCGTTATTCCTAGTTTTCCTAAAAGAACAAAATCCAAATTCCCGTTGTGAATCAGAATTTGGGGTTTGTCATTGATCAAATCTCTAAAAATTTTATTTTTAAATAGCAATTTTTTTAAAATGTAATTTAATAAAAAAAGTACCCCTGCGGCGGTTATACCACCCAATAGAGAAGTATTGGGGCCGACCATAGCATTCTGAACTGCGTTGCTGATTAAAAGGATAAGTACCACATCTGCCGAATTGAGCTGCGATAGTTCCTTTTTTCCGCTAATCCTAATAGCTGCAAGCATAAAAATATAAACTGCGCCGCTTCTAAGGACAATATCTAAGTATGAATTCATAGCTAAAATTTAAATTCAGTTTGGCCCTTTTGCGCAACATTGCGTTCATGCTGTAGCAACCATTGCTTTCTCCATAGACCTCCAGCGTAGCCAACGAGTTTACCGCTGCTTCCAATCACTCGGTGACAAGGAATTGCGATTGCGATCTTATTCTTTCCATTTGCAGCGGCAAAAGCTCGTATCGCCAAAGGCTTCACTTCAGAAAACTTCGCATAGGACAACGTGGTTGCATATTCTATATTTAGCAACGATTGCCAAACTTCCTGCTGGAAGTTGGTTCCTGATTGCTTCAAAGGGAGATCAAAAGCGATTAGTGTGCCGGCAAAATATTTATCGAGCTGTCTTGCCGCTAATTTCGTAAGTTCATTCGCTGATATACCGTTGCTATCCCTGTCAGTAAAAGTTATTTCGGAAATAAACTGCTCATCCGCAAAGATCATTATTATGCCAATAGGGGTTTCTAGCATTGAGCAGTATTTTGAATTCATTTTTTAAAAGCTTTAAAAACAAAGTAAATCTAATATATCTTTGCTTATTATGCAGTTTGCAAATGAAGTTAAGTATTTATTATATAAAGAAATTCTGTTGGAATGGCGTTCCAAGTATGCTATAAATGGCATGTTGCTATATGTCGTCTCGACAATTTTTGTTTGCTTCATTTCATTTGTTACTATGGAAAACAAAATAACATGGAATGCACTGTTCTGGATTATAATGCTTTTTGCTGCTATCAACGGAGTTTCAAAAAGTTTTTTACAAGAAAGCAAAGGCAGACAGCTCTACAGTTATATCATAGCGAGTCCCGCTGCCATCATTTTAGCAAAAACCATTTACAATATTTTGATGATGGTCATTCTAACTACGATTGCATTGGGAGTATATATCATCGTTTTTAGCTATTCCCCATCAGATTTTCTATTGTTTTATATCGCTGTAATTCTAGGTAGTTTAAGCTTTTCAACCATTTTTACCATGGTTTCTGCAATTGCAACGAAGGCGGGAAACGGAGGTATGCTAATGGCAGTACTGAGTTTTCCATTGATCATTCCGGTACTAATTGTGCTTATCAAGCTCTCTAAAAACGCAATCGATGGCTTGGATAGAAGTGTTAGCCTCGACGAGATTGGAATCTTACTCCTGATCAATGTGATGACGGTAACTGCTTCGTTAATATTATTTCCATATCTCTGGAAAGATTAATTCGTTTTAGACTGTAAGTTGTTACTTTTGCAGTCATGATTAGATTCGTGCAAGATGTATAAGAGTTGGTGGAAAATAATGGGTTCCGTTTTAGTAATTTACACTACGATTGGAGGCTTGCTTTTGGGAGTGCCCCGTTTAGCTATTCTCAATGAAACAATTAGGAATCTATATTTTCATGTGCCGATGTGGTTCGGCATGCTAACCTTGTTTTCTATCTCAGTCTGGTATAGTATAAAATATTTGCTCAGTACTAATCAGACTGATGATCTTAAGGCTGTCGAAAGTGTCAACGTAGGGATTGTTTTTAGTTTGCTTGGGTTGGTAACAGGATCGATATGGGCTAAATTCACCTGGGGCCAATATTGGAGCTTTGATGTAAAACAGAACTTTACGGCGATCGCTATCCTTCTATATTTTGCGTATCTGGTGTTAAGAAATTCTATTGACGAAGAGCAAAAGCGGGCAAAGATTTCAGCCATTTATAATATTTTTGCTTTTCCGATGATGGTGGTTTTAATTATGGTACTTCCTCGTCTTCAGGATTCTTTACATCCTGGTAATGGCGGCAACCCGGGTTTTAATAGTTACGATTTGGACAGCAGAATGCGTGCGGTTTTATACCCTGCATTCCTTGGATGGTCGATTATTGGATATTGGATTTACACCATTCGTTTCAGGATTCGTTCCTTGGAAATAAAAGACAATTCATAACATGAAGAAAATTATAATTGCTTTCCTTCTATGGATCAATTCAGTTAGTGTATTCGCACAGGACAATGGCATTGAAATGGCAGACACATTGCGCAGCAACGGTAAAATCTACGTTGTTGTTGTTTGCATTGTAATTATTCTCGCGGGTTTGCTCGGTTACCTATTCTCACTGGACAGGAGATTAAAAAAGTTAGAAAAAAAATAACTCCGCTAAAAAGTGTTTTAAATCTCACAAACAACGTTTTTAGTTGTTTGTGAGTGTAGTGTGTCAGTTACACTAAGGGTGTTTGCATGTGTAATAATCATTTTTTTTAATGCAATTTTGCAGCGTAAATACTAACTTACTACAATTCATAAAAAAAACTCATGGCTAATACAGCAAATGGCAGCAATTTTTTTGCAGATGTGTGCAAGAATTTTGACAGTGCAGCACGGTTTACCTCCCATCCGGAAGGTCTGTTAAATCAAATAAAGGCTTGTAACAGTGTATATCGTTTTCAATTTCCGATCCGCAGAGGTAATGGTTTCGAAGTAATTGACGCCTGGCGAGTAGAACACTCTCATCATATGAGCCCTACCAAGGGTGGTATCCGCTATAGCGACATGGTAAATGAAGATGAGGTGATGGCCTTAGCCGCACTCATGACTTATAAATGTGCAATAGTTAATGTTCCATTTGGTGGTGCGAAAGGTGGTATTTGTATCAACCCGAAAAACTATACTGTAGCAGAATTGGAAACGATTACCCGTCGTTATACAACTGAATTGATAAAAAAGAATTTTATCGGTCCTGGAATCGACGTTCCTGCTCCTGACTATGGGTCAGGTGAGCGGGAAATGAGCTGGATCGCAGATACGTATATGACGATGAATCCTGGTCAGCTTGATGCGTTGGGATGTGTAACAGGAAAACCAATTGCTTTACATGGTATCCGTGGTAGAAAAGAAGCAACTGGTCGCGGAGTAGCTTATGCCGTAAAGGAATGTGTGAACGTGGCGGAAGACATGGAAAAGATAGGCTTAAAGGCTGGTCTTGGTGATAAAAGAGTAATTGTTCAAGGTTTGGGCAACGTAGGTTACCACTCTGCGAAATATTTAACTGAATTTGGAGCAACCATAGTTGGTCTTTGCGAATACGAGGGTGCGATCTATAATGCGAATGGTTTAAACGTGGATGAGGTTTTTGCTCATCGTAACAACACCGGCTCAATTCTTGGATTTCCCGGAGCTACGGACTTCAAGAACTCTATGGAAGGCTTAGAGCAACCATGTGATATCCTGGTTCCTGCAGCTTTGGAAAATCAGCTTACAGAACACAATATCAAAAATATTAAGGCAAAGATCATTGCCGAAGGTGCTAACGGGCCAACTACTCCTGAAGCTGAAGAATTGTTTACGGCAATGGGTGGTATTATTATTCCAGATATGTATTGTAACGCTGGGGGTGTAACTGTTTCTTATTTCGAATGGTTGAAAAACCTTTCGCACGTTGCTTTTGGCCGTATGGAGAAACGTTATGCAGAAAATTCAAATGCCAATTTAATCCACACCTTGGAAAGTTTAACCGGAAAAACTATTCCTTCTGAGAACCGCTTAATGATTGTTAAAGGAGCATCTGAACTGGAATTGGTAAATTCTGGGTTGGAAGATACCATGATTCATTCTTATCATGAAATTAGGGAAAATCTTGTTATTAAACCAGGCGTAACTACGTTGAGAACTGCAGCCTTTGTGGGATCAATCGATAAAATCGCCGTTTCGTACATGAATCTTGGCGTTTGGCCATAACATCTGTTTGATATTTGGAACCGTAAAGTGAAAACTTTGCGGTTTTTTTTGTCAACGCACTGCTATTTATTTTAGTCGACAAAATTCTTTATGTCAGTTTAGCGTATATAGTTTAAAGAAGTATGATGAACCTGAAAACGATAATAATTTGTCTTGTTGCCATGGGATTGTTTTCTTGTAATGAGGGTCAGAAAATAAATAGCAAAAATGGTTATGCTGTGGTGACTCCAGCGGCAGCGGGAGAGGCTGTGGCAACTTTTGCGGGTGGATGCTTCTGGGCAATGCAAGAATGTATGGTAGAGTTGAAGGGCGTTCATAAAGTGATCAGTGGTTATGCTGG
>JACMPF010000188.1 GCA_014377665.1 Pedobacter sp.
AACTAAAGGCTTTGGGCTGTCTTTACTTGGTTTGTTTGAAATGTAACTCAGAAGATCATCTTTTGTTAATCTCCCGTCGGCGCCGGTTCCTTTTAGACCTTCTAGTTCAGGTAAAGAAATATTTTCTTGATTTGCGATGTTTTTTACAAGTGGTGAATAAAAACGGTGCGATGATTCACTTTCTAGTGAATCTTGAGCAGTCGGCAACTCCTCTGTTATCGCGGGAGCATTCAACTCCAGAATATCCTCTTCTTTAATTTGGTTAACAAAAGGAACTTCGGTAGGTTCATCAATATCTTCTGTATCAATAATAGCGATAATTGAACCAACCTGTACCACCTCATCTTCCCTATATAGGTGCCTAACTAATGTGCCAGCTACTGGAGAAGGAACCTCAGAATCAACCTTATCAGTAGCAATTTCCAGAATTGTATCGTCTAACTCTACTTTATCACCGGGCTGCTTTATCCATTTAATAACAGTAGCTTCGGCAACACTTTCCCCCATTTTAGGTAACAATAATTCGTATTGAGCCATCTTTTATTTCATTATTGGTAACAACTGCAAAAGTAAAGTATTTGGAACACTTAAACTGTGTTTAGCTTTAGTTCATTTAGAATCATCATTAAAGCAGCTGAAGAAGAACGTTCTATATTTTGCATTCTTTTATTGCCAAACTGAAATACCTTTGAAACTACTCCATGTTTGCTTGCAACGGCAATCCAAACAGTGCCCACAGGTTTATTAAGCAGCTCGCCGCCAGGTCCTGCGATACCGCTGACGGAAACAGCGTAATCTGTTTGGAAATTTTCCAAAGCTCCCTGAGCCATTTCTCTTACTGTTTCTTCACTGACAGCACCAAAACTGTTAAGCGTAGTAGCGGAAACACCTAGTACGGATTGCTTAAGCTCATTAGCATACACCACCGCTCCACCCTTATAAACAGTTGAAGAACCCGGATGCTTGGTGATTAAATGAGCAATATAGCCCCCTGTGCAACTTTCTGCTGTAGATAGCGACAATCCTTTACTTTCCATCACATCAAGTACTGCCTTTTCTAACGCAATATCATCCTCTACTACGACATACGGTTTAATTCTTTCAATGATAAGCTGTGCGAAGGATTTGACTTCCTGCTTCAAAATTTCCTCATCATCACCTGTTGCGCTTAGTCTTAAACGAACCTGACCAAGTTTTGGTAGATAAGCAAGTTTGATATAAGTGGGCAAACTATCTTCGATTGATTCTATTTCGGTAGCGAGGAAAGACTCTCCAATATTTGCAGTAAGAATTGTTTTATGAAATATAAAGGGAAGTTTAAATGCGCGCTTTAATCGCGGTAAAATCTCTTCCTGCATCAAGTACATCATCTCAAAAGGCACACCAGGCATGGAGACAATGATGTTTCCATCAAATTCGAACCACATACAAGGTGCGGTTCCATTTTTATTCTGAATTACTGTACAGCCATCTGGCACATCAGCCTGCTTTATATTCAGGTCAATCATCGGACGGTTTAGGCGTTCGAAAATACCTTCAATGTGTTTCAATGTTTCTCCATCACGCCTAAGAGTCATGTTAAAATACCGAGCCAGCGTAAATTTAGTGATATCATCTTTTGTTGGCCCTAATCCACCTGTGATCAATACTACTGTAGCTCGCTTACGAGCTAAATTTAAGGCCTCAACAATGTGATCAGCATTATCAGATATCGAGCTGACCTGCTTCAACTGGATTCCGATCTGGTTCAACTGCTGGGCCATCCAGGCAGAGTTGGTATCCACGATCTGACCAATTAGAATTTCGTCTCCTATGGTTATAATTTCAGCTAGCATATGTTAATGTTTAGAAACGGGTGTAGTAAGCTTTTCTTTTACTGAGTTTAAGATCCTGAAGAACGGATGCTTTTACTTTTATGTCTACGGAATACGATTGATAAGCACCAAATGGAACCCAGCTCACGCTCATGTCCCAACAGTGCAAGTCACGATAAATTGACAAGCTGGTGTAAGAGAAGGTGCTTGCTTTGAAATCCCATCCTGAAGAGAACTGCACTTTCCATTTAGGGGTGATATTTGCATCACCGTTGAAGTTTAGCGTATTCGTAACTGAGCTATTTAAGCCTTCCCTATTTGTAGTGTATTGAAAAGCATAGTCAAATGCAAAGTTCCATGGAATTTTAAAATCAACAAATGCATTGGGATCCCGGCTCACCATTGCAAGTGCATCAGCTTGCTCTTTCGTGACAGCACCAAGCTTTGAGGCATTTTGCCGAAGTTCATTCTCATTCATATTTCTGCGCTTCAAAGCCTCGGGATTTAAGCTATAGTTGAAACTAAAACCAAAGCTGGTCAAGCGCGGCAATTGACCAGCTTCCCAGGTATATTTATCGACAAGCTGCCTGGTTGTTTTATTGTTAGCTGTGACATCCTCGGTTTGATATGGATCCAAGATACCGAAATAATTGACACCTAATTTATCTGAAAATTGTGAACGCCCGTTAAAACTCAGTGTTGACAGTTTATAACTTTTAGCCAGAAAATTGTAGTTACCATTAATACTCAAACCTTGGATGATCGGGATCTTTCGCTCGCCCTTTCCTGTGGTATCTTTCGGAGTTAAGACCTTTGCTTCTACCGTATTGTCTAACCCGAAGGAAATAGAAGCATTTTGCCCGGCACCTGGCCCACCATATAATGACCCTTCAAAGATCGAGTAAGTCAATGGCCGTCCATCTGATCCTATTACACTTGTTCCATCAATATACTTAGCTTCTTTATAGTAGCCACGCTGAACATTGGAAAAATCTGGACGGTAGCTAAAGTTTACAGAAGGAGTCATTACATGTCTTAATGCTTTGAAGTTTCCAAATTTCGTAAATTGAGCGGTGCTGTAAATCTTGGTAGAAGTGCCCATACTCACATTGTATTCATTGTTTCTTTTGAAACCAGGGATGGTATCTGTGATTATCTGATCAGAAGAATTCACTACTCTCAGATATGTTCTTTCTATAGTTTGAAAATGCCATCTTTCGGTGTAAGAGACCCCTGTATTGAAGTTGAAAAACGTAAGCACATTAAATGCCATGTTGATCGGTATCTGGTGATTTAAACCATTCTTGAATTTTCTTAAGCTTTCTTTTTTAAAAAGCTCGCTCTCCGTTGTCGTTATTGAGTTACTGGCTTGTAAACTGTATCCTACAGTTATCTTCTGATACCATTTTTGCTCCCCTAGCCGTTCTTTCGAGTCAAAAGGATTAAAGGTAGGAACAGCCAAACTAATGTTTGGAAGCGTAATACCCACGCTTTTATTCTGGGTATCCTGATAACCCGATACATCCGATCCAAATGTTATGCCATTGCCGAATATCTTGCCATAAGCGATGCTTGAACGAAGTGTATTCTTAGCGGTCTGGTTTGGATCGTAGCTATTACCACCAGCAGTATTCCTGTTGTAACTACTAGTACCCGCATCAACTGAAGCAGAAAAATTTGTTCCGGGATTTGCATTTGCATTCTGACTGTGGTTCCAGATGATGTTAAAATCTTTCTGTGCAGAAAAATCAGAGGAACCTTCAGAACCATATCTTGAATTGGCATAGCGGAAATTTATTGTCCCCGTATACTTATATCGTTTGATATAATTCGAAAGCAATGACCCTTCATAAGAGCCACGGGTAAATATGGTCCCTAATACCTTTGCATCCCAGAAATCATTCAGCCCCAGATAATACCCCCCATCTCTAAGAAAAAATCCTCTTGTGAAATCTTCCCCGGGACTAGGAAGAATAAATCCTGAACTTTTCTTGTTTGGCTTTGGAAAAAACGCAAAGGGTAAGCCTAATGGTAAGGGTACATCTTCGATTTCAAGGTATACTGGACCAGTAATGATCTGATTTTTTGTAACGATACCTTTTGTAATGTAAATCCCAAAATGTGGATGTGGCAAGTTACAAGTGCTATAAATCTGACCCTTACTATGAATTTCATCATCAGGTTGCTTTTTTGCCTTGCCGCCAGAGAAAAACCCTCCCTCCTGCTCTGAAAATACACCATGAATAGTACCCGCACCCGTTTTAATGTTATACCGAAGGGAATCCGCCATTGATGTTCCCTGCCCCTCCATCTTTAATATAGGCCTACCCACATACTTCCCTTTTGCATTGGTTCTTCCCCTTGCATAGACCAGGTTAGTTTTGGTATTAAATTCAATATAATCTGCATCCAATTCAAAACCCTGATATAAAACACGCGCCTCGCCATACAAATAAACGATTTCGCTCGTTTTATCTACAACGGTAGAATCTTTGGCTTTATATTCCACCTTTTCTGAAGCAGTCGTATCTTTAGGCTTACCTTGAGTCGAAGTTGATCCAGTTAAGGGAGACTGAGGTCGCGTTTGACCACTATTTGGCCTTCTGATCGTAGTGTCTTGCTGCAGTGATAAATTGGAATATGCAAGAACCCTATTACCGGTAAATACCAACAATACAATTGAGCTAAAAAAAATGATATTCAGTAAAAGTTTCAAATTCGTCTGTGAATGTTATTTTTGCATTAATGTTTAATCCAAAACGTCCAAAATTAATGAAAAATATACCATTGCTTAGATCAAAAATTATTTTGATCGCTTTTATTTCCTTAACCCTTAATACAATGTCTAGTTATCAAGGTTTTACGCAGGAATACAAAATAAAAACAATCGTTATTGACGCTGGTCATGGAGGCAAAGATGGAAGTACAAGAGGGCTCTATTCCACAGAAAAAGATGTAGCGCTAAAGACAGCACTTCATTTGGGTGCCGCTATAGAAGCGAACATGAAAGATGTCAAGGTAATCTACACCAGAACTGAGGACTTTTTTGTTCCGTTATATGAGAGAATTGCTATTGCAAACAATGCTAAAGCAGACCTATTTATTTCCATTCATTGCAATGATATGCCTGTCTACAGGTCTACAATAGTGACGGGTAGTAGAAGAAACAGTAAAGGAAAGAAAATTCCAATCACGAAAACAGTTTCTCGAAAAAGCACAAGCACTCGTGGGGTAGAAACATTCGTATCGGGTATGGGACGGGTGAATGAGCAGGATGAAGCCATTAAAAGAGAGAATGCAGCAATATTTCTGGAGGATAACTATAAGGAGAACTATGAGGGATTTGACCCAAATAATCCTGAAAACTTTATCATCCTTTCCTTAATGAAAAATACTTTCCGCACCCAAAGTTTGAAACTGGCTAAGTTGGTACAGGATCAATACATAAACGTTGGTCGCATTGACAGGGGCGTTCAGGAAAAAAGCCTTGCCGTACTTGCGAGGGCCGGTATGCCTGCTATCTTAACTGAAATTGGCTTTATCAGCAATCCTGATGAAGAAGACTTTATGAATTCTGAATCAGGTCAAAACGAAATCACAAACTGTTTGTTAGAAGCTATTAAGAACTACCGAAAAGTTATTGAAGGATAATTCAACCTATAAATGAGATTAAAACGGAAACTGTTTCTTATACCCATCTTCCTAATCGCCTGCTCCGGCACATTATTTTCACAAACTTATAGGGTAAAAACAATTGTTATTGATGCCGGGCACGGAGGTAATAAGCCCGGGGCAAAAGGCAGTACATCACTCGAAAAGAACGTCGCACTAGCGGTCGCACTCAAACTCGGTAAGAAGTTTGAGCAGGAAATGCCAGGGATTAAAGTGTTGTATACGCGAAAAACCGACGTTGACGTTGACTTTTACAAACGGGCTGCGCTAGCTAATGATAACAATGCAGATATTTTCATTTCTATCCACTGCAACTCCATGCCGGATAAAAGAGTGATAACAGGCTATACAAAAACCAAAAGTGGAAGGCGTGTAGCAAAATATGCCTACGTTAAAAACCGTACTACAAGAGGTACCGAAACTTTTGTTGCAGGATCACATCGGCTAAATGAACAGGATGCAGCTATTCGAGAAAACGAAGATATAAAACTGGAGAAGAATTATAAGCAGAATTATAGTGGTTACGACCCCAATGATCCTGAAACATTTATTATATTATCTTTGTTTAAAAATGTATTCAGGGATAAAAGTTTGAAATTAGCGACCTTAATTCAGGATAATTTTACAATGAACGACAACAGGGTTAACAGGGGTGTGAAAGAGCAAGGCCTACTTATTCTTCAACGGTGTGGAATGCCTGCAGTCCTTACCGAAATTGGGTTTATTTCCAGCCCTGATGAAGAAGAATACATTAACTCTGAAAATGGACAAGCGGAAATTGTTAATTCGATTTTTAAAGCTGTCAAAACATATAGACAAGAAACTGAAACAAATTAAGTACTGAATGAAAATCGCAAATGAAACCAAAGTAGGCATATTAGCTGCCTTCTCTATCGCCCTTCTAATTATTGGATATAACTTTTTAAAAGGGAATGCTATTTTTTCAAGTGAAACTGTGCTATATGCCAAGTATTCTCATGTGGATGGATTGGGAGTATCGAAACCAGTAATGATTAATGGTTTTCAAATCGGTCGGGTTGATAAGCTTCAACTGCAGCCTGATGGTTCCATTGTTGCGACATTGAAAATCAAGGGCAAATACGAGATCCCGAAAAATAGTATCGCTAAGTTAGAAAGCACAGATCTTTTAGGTAGCAAAGCAATTGTTATGGCGTTGGGTACGGGGACTGATTTTGCTCAGGACGGAGACACACTGAACGCGAACGTTGCCAAGGGTTTACTTGAGACGGTTGAACCAGTTCAGAAGAAGGCAGAATTGATTATTGCTAAAATGGATTCTATATTAACAAGTGTGAATACGATATTAAATCCTAATTTTCAGAAAAATGTGGATAAGAGCTTTAACAGCATAGCATCTACACTTGCATCATTAGAAGCCACTTCAAAAAAAGTAGATAATCTTGTTGGTTCAGAAGGTTCAAGAATATCTTCTATCCTTTCAAATTTTGAAGCAATATCTAATAACCTTAAGCAAAACAATCAAAAAATTAATGCAATTCTTAATAATATCAACACAATAACTGACCAGGTTGCGGCTGCTAACTTTAAGCAAACGATAGATAATGCGAACAAAGCTGTTGCAGACCTTCAAAATATAGTAACAAAGGTAAATAATGGGCAAGGTACCTTGGGTATGCTTGTTAACGATACCAAGATGTACGACAACCTTAATAATGCTTCAAAAAATCTGGATAATCTGATCATAGATTTGAAGGAAAATCCTAAACGCTATGTCCACTTTTCAGTATTCGGCGGAGGTAGTAATAAAGACAAATAGTTAAATCTGATAGGTATTACCTTCGAGAGCGAGCTCTGTATTCTCAAATACAGACTTCGCCTCTTCCAGCAATGGCAATAGAACCTTGTAACGTGAAGAAAAATGTCCGATAAGCAGCTTCTCCGCGTGGGTATAATTGGCCACTTCAGCGGCCTGTAAAGCAGTAGTATGATGCGTTTGGTTAGCACGCTCTAATAGTTCATGAAGAAACGTTGATTCATGATATAAAAGATTGCAATGTTCTATAGCATTAAAATATCGTTTATCAAATAATGTATCAGAACAATAACCATAACTTCTGGGTTGCTCTGAATCGATGGTGTAATCTTGATTTAAAAAAACTTTACCGCCAGGGAGTTGTAAGTCGGCACCTCTCTTTAAAAGCGGATAATATTCAACTCCTACACCACTTTTTTCGAGTTTCTCAACCAACAACTTCCTCATTCTTTTCTTTTGCGTAAACTTAAATCCCGTACAGGGTATCCTATGATTTAAGACAACAGTGCTCACAGTTAAATCGGAATTTTCAAAAATAGTCTGGGATTCATCTGCAGTAATCCCATGAAAATCTACTTGATATCTCAAGACTGTTTCAGAGTGTTTAAATTGCAGTGTTAGAATTTCCTGTAAGGCATAAGGAGCAAAGATTTTCATCGGCTTGATCCGACCATTTAAATGTAGGCTGGAAAGCAATCCTATCAACCCGAAATAGTGGTCTCCGTGAAGATGACTAATGAAAATATAATCAATCTTATTTGCTTTGAAATTGTATTTGTTTAACTGCTGCTGCGTTCCCTCGCCACAATCAATCAGGTAAAACTTTTCATTACAATTTAGTAGCTGTGATGTAGGATTTCTATTGTAAACTGGTGTCGCAGAGCTGCTGCCTAAAATAGTTACCTCAAACTTCATTAATCTCGTTCCACCCCTCCTAAAAGCTCCTTCTCGATTTCATCCATAAAAATTAGATCGGTCGCTTCAACAAGCTTTTTCACAATCGTTAGCGATTGATCAAGATTGGACATTTCCAAAATTTTTGCAACAGTAGTATTGACGCCCGTCACAATGAAAAGTCCCTGAGCATTTTTACAAAGTCTGTCACCAACCAATAGACTACTTAAGTCTTGTGAATCGTTACACTCCTTTACAGCAGATAAATCTAATACGATATTATGATATCCTTCCGCATTGAGTAGAATAAACTCTGATTTCAACTTAGGAGTATTGTCGTTTGTAAACTTCGACTCCTTAAGCTTAATTACTACATATTTTTCATGCTTATCAACCGCGAATTTCATAACCTCGTCTATTAGTGTATCTACGAAAGTAATGAATTTATACCGGTATTGATGTTTTTCTCAATTCGTTCAAGTACATCGATACGCTCATTTTTCACAAACTTGTCGCCCGTAATTTGTTCGTAAAGTTCGATATAACGTTCGGATATTGAATTGACCAATTCTTCATTCATCGTTGGAACAGATTGTCCATCTTTACCTTGAAATCCGTTTTCAATTAACCATTTACGCACAAATTCTTTCGAAAGTTGCTTTTGCGGTTCGTTGCTGGCTTGCCTGTCTTCGTATCCATCTGCATAGAAATACCTTGAAGAATCCGGTGTATGAATTTCATCAATCAGATAAATTTCATCACCAACTTTCCCAAATTCATATTTAGTATCTACCAGAATTAAACCGCGCTCTGCGGCCATCTCAGTTCCCCGTTTGTAAAGCGCCTGAGTATAATTTTCCAAATGGGTGTAATCGTACATGGAAACAATTCCCTTAGCTAAAATATCTTCTTTAGAGATATCTTCATCATGTCCAACAGACGCCTTAGTGGTAGGTGTAATAATCGCTGCAGGAAGTTTGTCATTTTCCTTCAAACCATCTGGTAATTCTACACCACATATAGTTCTTTTGCCCGCACTATATTCTCGCCAGGCATGACCTGCTAAGTAACCTCTAATCACCATCTCCACTTTGAAAGGCTCACATATCCTGCCGATCGTTACCATTTCATCAGGTACATCAAGTACCCAGTTGGGAACGATGTCTTTCGTAGCCGCAAGAAATTTCGCTGCAATCTGATTCAATACTTGTCCCTTAAAAGGAATAGGTTCAGGAAGAACAACGTCGAATGCAGAGATCCTGTCCGTAACTACCATTGCCATGTATTGATCATTAATCGTATAGACGTCTCTAACCTTTCCTTTATAAAAACTAGATTGCTTTGGAAAATTAAAATGGGTTTCTTTTATTGCTGTCATGTTATTAGCTAAATAGCTTATAATGTATTTTGAATTATTGTATATCTCCGTAAGCCTTCAGAATGCGCTTAACCAACTTATGCCTTACCACATCATCCCCTGTTAGATAAATTGTTTCAATCCCTGGAATATCGTCAAGAATACGCAATGCATTATGCAGACCCGACATTTGTTTCTTAGGCAAATCGATCTGAGTCACATCTCCCGTGACAATGAATTTAGCGGACGGGCCCATTCTGGTCAAAAACATTTTCAACTGCAGATCTGTAGAGTTTTGCGCTTCATCAAGAATAACGAAACAGTTATCAAGCGTCCGTCCACGCATAAATGCGAGTGGTGCAATTTCAATGGTCCTGTTTTCCAAATAAAGCTTCAATTTTTCTGCTGGAATCATATCGTCAAGCGCATCATATAATGGCCGCAAATATGGATCAACCTTTTCCTTTAAATCTCCAGGCAAAAAGCCTAGGTTTTCACCAGCTTCGACTGCA
>JACMPF010000189.1 GCA_014377665.1 Pedobacter sp.
ATCTGATTGCTTTCAGAGAATCTGATCTGACTTCTGTACCCTGCCTCAATCTTGCCAAATTGTCCTAGTGGCAAAGTATAATCTGTTTGAATATTATAGTTTTTATTGTATCCATAATTATCATTATCCTGAATATTCAGGAATGAATTAACTGGCGCACCATTTATGTTGTAGATATCGGTATTGTAGATTTGTGTGTTGTCATTAACGCCCTCAGAAAAGCTTAGATTAAAAGTCAGTTCCTCTTTGGGTTTAGCAAACTTTAATCCGTAATCGAGATTTAAGTCGTAACTACCTCCGGTTCCAGTGTTTGTGTTATTCCTGTTGCTCAGTTGTAGAGGGCTTCTATCCGCGTATAACCTGTTGATAGTTAACAATTCTGTCCTGTCATTATCCCTCACATTAAAACCGCCTGAAAAGCTTAGTACGCTTTTATCAGTTACGTAATAATCAACACCCGCTTTGAAGTTATGTCCTTTATCCAATGATCTTGAATCCGTAATCTGATCCGCAAACCCGTTCGGAATTCCCTGTGCTGACCCATCCAAATAGGTAATGTTGTTATAACCGCCACCGAAACGGTTGCCATATCTGTAGCTATAGTTTCCAAATAAATTTACTTTACTGTTCTGGAAACTAAGGTTAGTATTCGCATTGTAATTTTCCCTATTACCTGCAGTTAATGCCACTGAACCATTCAAACCTAATTTTTTGTTTTTCTTTAATACGATATTGATGATCCCAGATTGGCCTTCAGCATCATACTTAGCAGATGGGTTAGTGATCAATTCTACACTTTCGATCGAACTTGCAGGAATAGATTGAAGAATTTGAGCGACGTTTCCGCCAGCAATTAGTGAAGGTTTTCCATCAATTAATACACGAACGCCACTAGAACCTCTAAGGCTAACATTACCGTCAATGTCTGTCTGTATTGAAGGCACATTTTGAAGTAGATCAGACGCGGAACCACCTTCGCTTACTAAACTTTGGTCTACGGAAAATATCTTTTTATCTATTCCCAATTGGATGGTAGATTTTGGTGCGGTGATCGTTACTTCACTAAGCGCCGTTCCTTTAGATGGTTTCATGTTAATGGTGCCGAGCTTAATCTCTTTCAGGGCATCTGAAATGGAGATGGAATCTCTAACCATTGTTTGATAACCGAGATAGCTCACTTTAAAACTAAAAACACCTTTAGGTAAACCGGTTATTACCAGATTTCCATCAACATCGGTTTGTGCGCCTTTTACTACAGCTTTAGTTTTTCTATTGATTACAATTGCAGAAGCAAAGGGAATAGTTTGATTGTTGGAAGCATCTACAACTTTTGCAGTGATTTTACCTTCACTAGTAGTAGTTTGGGCGTTTAGGGTAACGGCATTGGTAAAAATAGCAAGTGTTAATAGCAAAAAATTGCGTACGTAATTCTTCATCTCGGATCTTTCTTTCTTATTTCTTATGGAGGGACAAAGAAACGGCCAGTTGGTTTAATAAAATAGGGCGTAACTATTTTATTACAGGTAAATTCTTTTATTTAAAGTAAAATATTTGTGGTACTAGTCTACGGAAACCGTAAGGCCTTCTTGTTGTAAGATTTTACGATAGATCTCCATCTCTGTAAAAGAGCCTTCCAGAACCGCACATTTCCCTTTATTATGAACTTCCCAGGCAATTTTTTCTGATTGTGGTTCTGTGTAATCCAGATATTTAATCATGCAATGAATCACATGGTCAAAAGTGTTGACATCATCATTCCAAAGTATCAATCGATGAACCGTCTTTAACGAGGTCAGGATCTCTTCTAATGTGAATGTTTCTTCTTTTGTTTCTGTTGACATCCCGTAAAAATAAGGTTATTTCAAAATAATGTTGTAGTTAAAGTTATTTTTGCCTAAAATTAGTAAACTTCAGATATGATGCAGCGTTCAAAAATTGCCGGTATTGGTTATTATGTTCCAAAAAATATATACACTAATTCTGATCTATCCAGATTTATGGAGACTAGCGATGAATGGATTCAGGAACGTACAGGCATCAAAGAACGCCGTTTCGCCGATCGGTTAGAAGAGACCACAACTACAATGGGAGTGGAGGCTGCAAAAATTGCTATAGAACGTGCTGGCATCACTGCACAGGATGTCGACTTTATTATCTTCGCTACCTTAAGCCCAGATTATTATTTTCCAGGTTGTGGCGTTTTGCTACAGCGGGAAATGAAGATGAAGGAAATAGGAGCGCTCGACATACGCAATCAATGCTCTGGATTTATCTACGCACTTTCTGTTGCAGATCAGTTCATAAAAACAGGGATGTATAAAAATATCCTGGTTGTAGGTAGTGAGAAACATTCTTTCGCTATGGATTTTGAAACCAGAAGTCGTAATGTGTCCGTAATTTTTGGTGACGGGGCAGGGGCTGTCGTGCTACAACCTACAAGTAAGGATGGTCAAGGTATTTTGAGTACGCATTTGCATAGCGACGGTGCGGATGCAGAGCTGCTTGCCATGTACTATCCCGGATCCAATGCCAACAAATGGCTAAAAAACAAACCCCCATATCCTGACCAGGAGCTGGGCGGATTATTTCTTACCACAGAACAATTAGAAGGGGGCGCTGCGCTGCCATACATGGACGGGCCCGCTGTGTTTAAGAAAGCTGTTGTGAAGTTCCCAGAGGTAATTAAGGAGGCATTGGCAGCCAATGATAAGAGTGAAAAAGACATTGATCTGCTCGTTCCACACCAAGCCAATTTAAGAATTAGCCAGTATGTGCAACAATTGCTTGGCCTGCCGGATGAAAAGGTGTTTAATAACATCCAGAAATATGGTAATACAACAGCTGCATCCATTCCGATAGCGCTTTGTGAAGCTTGGGAATCGGGAAAGATCAAAGATGGAGATCTTGTATGCCTCGCTGCTTTTGGTTCTGGCTTTACTTGGGCCAGTGCTTTGATTCAATGGTAGTGGAACGGATAATCTAACTGCCCTTCGCCGATCTTGTCATTTGCTCAAAAGCATCCCACATGTCATCACTTATGGCTTCCATACCGTTAAACTGACCAGCGCCTTGTAACCATTCACCACCATCAATTGTAATTACCTCACCATTAATATAGCCCGAGAAATCACTCACTAAAAACGCAGCGAGATTAGCGAGTTCCTGGTGTTCACCAACTCTTTTAAGTGGTACCCTGTTTTTAAAATTAAACTTCTCCGCTAAATCGCCGGGTAATAGCCTCTCCCAGGCACCTTTAGTTGGAAACGGTCCCGGAGCAATCGCATTTGTCCTGATTCCGTACTTACCCCATTCTACAGCCAATGAGCGGGTCATCGCTAAAACTCCACCTTTTGCACAGGCAGATGGAACAACGTATGCTGAGCCGGTAAAAGCGTAAGTCGTAACTATATTTAACACACTTGCAGATTGTTTTTCCTTGATCCAATGCTTTCCAAAAGCCAGGGTACAATTCACAGATCCTTTCAAAACGATATCTATAACTGTTGAGAATGCATTGGCCGATAAACGTTCCGTTGGTGAGATAAAGTTACCTGCTGCATTGTTTAATAGCGCATCAACCTTTCCGAACGCTTTTAAGCTTTCAGATAGCACTTCCTCAACCTGACTGTATTCCCGAACATCACAAGCCAGTGCCAGCACTTTACCTCCGGTTTCCTGCTCCATTTCTGCCGCAGTCTTTTGGAGTACTTCAAGTTTCCTGCTGGTGATCACCAAATTAGCTCCCAATTTCAAAAAGTAAGTTCCCATTGCCTTCCCTAACCCTGTACCACCGCCGGTAATAACAATAGTTTTTCCTTTCAGCGCATCATCACGCAACATTGGCTCGTTATACATAGCTATTTTCTTTGAA
>JACMPF010000190.1 GCA_014377665.1 Pedobacter sp.
AATATGAAAATAGGAATAGTTTTATCAGGTGGGGGAATCAGAGGTATTGCGCATTTAGGTGTTTTGAAAGCATTTATTAACGCGGGCATTAAATTCAGTCACATTAGTGGAACTAGCGCAGGATCCATAGCAGGCGCATTTTATGCAGCAGGCATAGATCCTGAAGAAGGATTGAACATCTTTATAAAGACGAGGCTATTGAGATTCATTAGGCCTGCGGTGGGCTCTTTAGGATTGATCAATATTGAACACACTTCGGAAATTCTAAAAGACTATTTCCCCGAGGATAGCTTTGAAAGCTTAAACATTCCGTTGACTATAGCTGCCACCAATTTTAGTGAAGGAAGGTTGGTTTACTTCAATAAAGGTCCACTGATCAGAACTATTCAGGCATCAAGCTGTATTCCAGGAATTTTTAAACCGATCATGATAAATGGACAAATGTATGTTGATGGTGGAATACTAAACAATTTTCCTGTAGAGCCGCTGATGGAAGATTGCGATTTTATAATCGGCTCATCGTGTAACCACTTGAAGTCGGTAGATAAAATAACCAATATAACATCGCTGATTACCCGAGCAAGCATCATGTCTATCAATAAAGACATGGAGGAAAAAGCGACACTCTGTAATGTGCTGGTAGAGCCCAAAGGAATGGGCGAGATAAATACATTTGATATAAAAAAGGCTGAAACTATTTATTGGCTTGCCTACGAAGAAACCCTAAAAGCGATTAAAAGCAACGAAAGCCTGAAGTTTCTCGCCAAAAAACCAGATAAAAAGCTTGGTTAAGCTTGAAGTGCGACTAATCGCTCTCCTTCCAACACAGGAATAGCCTTGCAGATATTATATTGGAGACAGAACTTAACATCTTCCTCAATATTTAATACGGCGAGTCTGTGGCTATGTGATGATTTATTGATGTATCCTCTTAGATCGGCTTTAGCCAATTGATATAAGTCTTCGGCGGCAACACTTGAATCGTCAAAATGACTAAACTCTTTCTTCAGCTGTGATACTACAGCACCGGCAAATAAAGTATCTTCCAGGTTGAAATTATCCTTCCAGCCTGCACAAAGAAGTAATACACTCTTATTTTGCTGTTTAAGCCAGCCGCATAATGCTTCAAGATTTAAAAAAGACCCGATCACAACCTGATGTGCTCTTGCATTTGCGAGATGCAACGCTTTAGTACCATTAGTTGTGGTTAAGACGACTGTCTTACCAGCTACCTTCTCAGGAGTGTAGGAGAATGGGGAGTTTCCAAAATCATATCCTAAAACGACCTCACCATTACGTTCAGCAGCAAGTAAATAACCGTGTTTTGCATAACGTAGACAATCTTCCACCTGGGCAACAGGAATAATTGCGGTTGCTCCATTATCGATCCCGTAGACGATTGACGAAGTTGCCCTCAATATGTCGATAACAACAACAATGCTATCCTCAATACGATATAGATCCAGCAATGCAGGGGTTAGACAAACCTCCAGTCGTTTTACCATAAAGCTGATGTCTATTTGTTAAAAGGAAACTTTACTACTTTAGCTTTGATGTTGGCATTTCTGATCACAATATAAATTTCAGTACCTTCTTTATCAAACCCTTTATTTACGTAACCCATTCCAATCGCCTTTTGCAAAGAAGGAGCCTGTGTTCCAGAAGTGACGCTACCTATAATATTTCCCTCATTATCAGCAATTTCATAATCATGACGAGGAATACCTCTGTCGATCATTTCAAAGCCAATAAGCTTGCGTTTAATACCTACTTCCTTCTGCGCAAGCAGAGCTTTAGAATTAGTAAATGATTTCGTGAATTTGGTAATCCAACTCAGGCCTGCTTCGATCGGTGAAGTCGTATCATCGATGTCATTTCCATATAAACAGAAACCCATTTCTAAACGTAGGGTATCGCGTGCACCCAAACCAATCGGTTTAATACCTAAAGGTGCACCGGCTTCGAAAATAGCATCCCATATTTTGATAGCATACTCATTATCAAAATAGATCTCAAAACCTCCCGCACCCGTATATCCGGTAGCTGATATGATTACATTACTTACTCCCGCAAATGTTCCTTTAACAAAGCTATAATACTCCATGGATGCTAAATCGACCTCTGTAAGAGATTGCAATGCCTCTGCAGCTTTGGGGCCTTGGATTGCAAGCAGGGAAGTTTTATTTGAAATGTTGTGCATTTCAACGTTCTGAATATTGTATTTCTGAATCCAATTCCAGTCTTTTTCAATGTTCGAAGCATTAACAACTAACATGTAGGTTTTTTCATCAATTCTGTAGACTAAAAGGTCGTCTACAATCCCCCCATCTTCGTTAGGAAGACATGAGTATTGTACCTTACCATCATGAAGTTTTGATGCATCATTACTTGTAACACGCTGTATCAGATCCAGTACGTTTTTGCCTTTTAAAATGAATTCACCCATGTGGCTCACATCAAACACACCGACACTCGTTCTAACAGTGTTGTGCTCTGCATTTATGCCTTCGTACTGAACCGGCATATTGTAACCTGCGAAAGGCACCATTTTGGCGCCCAGTGATATGTGTTTTTCTGTAAGTGCGGTATTGTTCATATGAAGAGTCTGTAAAACGTGGGCAAAATTAATGAAAATTTAAGCACTAATTAGTTTTTGATAGATATTGAGCATTTTTTTAGATATTGTGGAGATATCGTGGTCACGTTCGACGGTTCTTCTGGCATTCTCTCCAATTTCCCTCCATTTATTTGGATCTGTAAGGCACTGCAGGATGGATCTGTAAAATTCATCGGCTGTATTTGCGATCAGGATATCCTTGCCGGGGTTACATCTGATTCCTTCAGCCGCCATACTAGTTGCAATGATACACTTCTTCATGGCCATACCTTCTATGATCTTCACCCTCATTCCGCTGCCCGAAAGCAAAGGAACAATCATTATGTCTTTTGAATTTATGAATTCTATAGCATCGAAGACTTCACCTTCCACTACGAGATTTTCTGAATCATAGTCAAAAAATTCACGTTGCATATTTTTTCCCGCGATATAAAACCTTAACTCGCTATTAAGTGGTTCAATGTCTGGCCAGATCTCATCAAGAAACCATTCCAATCCTTCTTTATTGGGCCGCCAATCCATTGCTCCCAAATGAAAAAGTGTTGGGAATGTATTTTTACTATCTCCCGTGATGTATCTGTCGAAATCAAGTGCAACTGGGAATACTTCGATACCTACCGAACATCCAAAACGAAGAATGCTTTGCCTATCCTGCTCGCTGATGGCAAATACATAATGGAAACGATTTATTTGATCGGTCTCGTAAACTTTAAGCCTCCGTGCAAGGAACTGAAGATACTTACGCCTAGGGGTAAAACGCTCAATCATGGCCACCCGCTCCCAAACATCAAACTCAATATTGTGTGCTCTGTAGATAATTTTTGCAGAACTATTTCCTTTTACAATGTCAAGGTAGGGCACCACAAAAAGCCCTTCAAATTGCACGATATCAAATACATTTTCTCTTAAAACATTTTCCAAAAGCATACCTGCTTCCTCATCGAAATAACGGGAAACATTGTAGGACTGATTAGAAAATATGTTAAACAGCGCTCCCCACACATTTACATCCGTATCAAGACTGAAGGAGTGAAATTTGATACTTTCAAAAATAGGGTCGTAAATATCTTCTATATCTACTTTGTTTTTAACAGGATTGATGCTAAATAAAGTAACCTCAACGCCAAGACGCAATAATCCTTTGATAGTATTATAAACAACTATCGGGTATCCGCTGTTCGGCGGAAAAGGAACTCTATTTGTAAGGATAAGTGCTTTCACTGTAGGTGAAAATACTAATTATCCTTCGGTTTCTAGAAAGAGTTCGAATTGCGGGTCTGTGATCCTGAAACTTTTACGATGATATGGTGATAGACCATGTTCCAAAGCGGCAGTTCTATGAACTATGGTTGGATAGCCTTTATTCTGATACCATTGATAATGAGGATATTGCAAAGAGATGTCTACCATATACTGGTCACGGTGCGTTTTCGCTAAAATAGATGCTGCTGCAATATTTAAGTATTTACCATCGCCTTTAATTATACAGGTATGGGAAATGTTGGGATAAGCTTTAAACCTGTTCCCATCGATGCTCAAATGCCTTGGCTGAATCGCAAGTTTTTCTACAGCGCGGTGCATCGCTAAAAAGGATGCGTTTAAAATGTTGATCTGGTCAATTTCAACATTATCTACTGCTGCAACTGCCCATGCTATCGCTTCCTTTTCAATAATAAGTCTTAAAGAGCAACGTTGTTGGTGCGTAAGTTTTTTAGAGTCATTGAGCTCACCTGGATCGAAATTCTTCGGTAAAATAACCGCTGCTGCAAAAACAGGGCCTGCCAAACATCCTCTTCCGGCTTCATCACATCCCGCCTCCAATAAATCTTCTTGATAGCAATTCAACAACATAAGGACAAAGTTAATAATATTCGTTTAAACAGAAATATTTTGAGATTTGACATCAAAGGCATCCCTCAACCCAATTGCCAACAAATTGAACGCATAAACCGTCAACATAATTGCCAGACCAGGAAGTATGGCCAGGTAAGCTGCGTCCATAATGATGTAACCATAATGCTCCTTTATCATAGTACCCCAGCTTGGCATTGGAGGTTGGGCGCCAAACCCTAAAAAGCTAAGACCTGTCTCCAGTAAAATAGCTGCAGCGAAATTAGCTGAGGCAACAACCAGGATCGGACCTGCAATGTTAGGAAGAATGTGCCGGGTAATTATCCTCGTTGTCGAAAAGCCAAGTGCTTTTGATGCTTCAATAAACTCGACTTCTTTTAATGACATTACTTGCCCTCTAACTAGCCTTGCAACGTCAACCCAAGTAGAAAGACCTACTGCAATAAAGATCTGCCAAAAGCCTTTTCCTAATGCAAACGAGATTGCGATCACAAGTAATAAGGAAGGTAAAGACCAAATTACGTTCATAAGCCAACTTATAGAAGCGTCAACCTTTCCTCCAAAATAACCGGCAATTGCACCTAGTCCCACTCCTATAAAAAGTGAAATGAGTACTGCAATCAAACCGACAGAGAGGGAAACCCTGATCCCCAGGATTAGCCGGCTTAGCAGGTCTCGACCATAAATGTCTGTGCCCAATAAGAATTTCTGCTGGTAATGGTATTGTCCCGATACGAATGGATATTGCTTTTCTTCTGCTTGCTCGTCATCGCCAATATACTCCCTGGCATATACGTGATTGCCCCGCTTTCTGATAGAGGTGACGGGAATACTTTTAAAATTAGATTCTTGGCCGTAAAACATTTTTTCAAGGATGTTTACTTGCCTGATATTTGGATTTATACCGATAATTAGGAATTGAAAGTTACGTCCTGGTTTTCTATTACTCAGTTGCAAATGCATGGTATTCGCTTGAGGCGTTCCATCGGGTGTTATTAAATAACCCAAAATACCCATAAGCATCAGAATCATTATAAAGCCAAGGCCCGCAAGAGCGAACCTGTCTTTCTTAAATCGTTTCCAAATCTTTTGCGAAGGGCTGTTATTTTTAATCATCACCTTACCATTCTACCTTTCCAGTTATATTTCCCTGAATTTCCAGCTACACCAATATAGACAATATACATGATATGCATGATGTTAAGTAAAGGAAGCAGGATTAAGAGCTTTTGTCTTCCGGCGAACTTGGTGACGCCAATGAGGAATAAAAGCTCTAAAAACATCTTAATCAGGAGCTGCACCATTGCTACTTTTAAAAGTGAAATCGTAAAAATACCAGCAAAAAGGTTCAAAATAATACTGACATTGAAAACCCATACAGTGACACCCAGAACTATGATTCCTTTATTTTTATATTTTGTGCTTTTAGAAGCCCATCTTTTACGCTGTTGTATGAATTCAGCCAAGTTTGGTTTCGCATGGGTATATACAATTGCCCCCTCGTTTTTTAAAAAGCCAATTTTATTACCGTAACGACCGGCCATCTTATGCAACAACAATTCGTCATCTCCAGAAGCAAGATCATCTATACCAGTGAAGCCACCGACTTCATAAAATGCCTTCTTTTCATAGGCCAAATTAGCTCCATTACATGTGGATGGATTGTTATTTCCTATAGTAGAAGCACCCAATCCAATAAGATAAAGAAACTCCAGCGACTGCGCCATTTCAAAAACGTCTTTCTCTTCAAAATAGGCTACGGGAGAGGAGATCATTTTGAAACTATTTTGTTCGTAAAAGGCAACAATGGTAGCTAACCAATCTGCACCCATTCTGCAATCTGCGTCAGTAGTGATAATCAAATCTCCTTTACATTGTCCTATTGCAGTTTGAATCGCTTTCTTTTTATAGGAATTTAATGCATTAGATTCATTTAGCGTAATCAACTTGACACCCTTATCCGAATATGAAGAAATAATTCGAGCAGTATGGTCAGTAGAATGGTCGTCGATAATAATGATTTCGGTCAGACTATTTGGATAGCTCTGCTTAAGCAAATCCTCAATTGTCTTAGAGATGATTTCTTCCTCATTCCTTGCAGCTACGATAATTGAGACAGCGGTAGATCCTGACTGTTCTGGGGAGGGTATAAAGTCGGTCAATCGGTTCCATCCTCTAATAAAGGAACAAACGATTACTCCATATATAAATGTAAGCAGATAGGAAAAAAAGCTAATTGCGGGGAGTATTTCCAAAAAAGTTTAGTTTAATCACGAAATAAGAGCCTAATATAGCAGGAATTATAATATTTGTCAGCCATATGCTTGCCGTACATGCGATGACGGCTACGTCCTGATCGGTAATGGAACTGAAGAAATAAGAAGCTGTAACACTTCTAACACCAATGTCAAACAAGTCTAAAGAGGGAAGTGTGGATTGTACGAAAAACAAAATGCTGACCATCATCAAGATGTCCAGATGATGAATTTGTGGAATAAGCCAATAAAATAGGATAAAATATTGACTACTAAACACAGCATATCTTGCAAAGCAGAAGAGCAGTATTTTGAGCAGTTCAATTTTCTTATATCTTCCAAGGATGCTGTAAAACTTCTTATATTTCCTTGTGAATTTCATCGAAAGTAGTATTCCATTTAACCATTTTATATTGAAATAGAACATGATGAAAAATGCACAAAACATGATTGAGAGCATCATCAACGCATAGAATAATCTGTAGTCTAGATCTGCAAACCGATAGATAAAAAAGCACAGCGCAATCGCCCCAAAGACATTGGTCAAAACCATCTGACCAATATTTCCAACAGCCATAGCCACAACACCAACTATTCTTCTCTTGGGCGATAGGAAAAACACCCGACCGCCATACTCTCCCAGTCTGTTCGGCGTGAATACAGCCCATGTCAATCCGCAAAATACAGATTCTATCGCTCTCCAAACTGTTATCCGCTCC
The DNA here is from genome assembly GCA_014377665.1 of Pedobacter sp. GTDB lineage: Bacteria > Bacteroidota > Bacteroidia > Sphingobacteriales > Sphingobacteriaceae > Pedobacter. Next base: position 7,443 of record JACMPF010000190.1, read on the forward strand.
ACACTAGAGATCAACTTCTTCCATTTCAAGGCTTCTAGTCCCCAGTTGACAAACATAAGAAGTAATACAATGCCCATTACGAAAGCAATTTCCAGCGTAGGGAGACCGCTTAAAAGGTTTTCAAATGACTTAAGATTCTGGTTAGCAGTGAGCTTATTATAGATAAACCAAAACGCGAATAAGACGATGCCGGATTTGATAAAAACTGAGAAGATCTTTTTGTATCTGGTAGTCACTTTGTTCCTTTTACTATCTGCAAATATGCTTAATATTGTGGTAATGTTGATCGAAAAAAAAGAGCGGGTAATAATGGGTATCGATCCTGGCACATCTATAATGGGGTATGGGGTTGTACTAGAGCGAGGTAGCAAAATTGAACTGATTACGATGGGAATCGTTCGCATGGATCACCTAGATGATCATTTCCTGAAATTACAGCGTATATTTGAAAAAACGATTGCTTTACTTGACGAGTTCAAACCTGACTTTCTTGCACTCGAAGCTCCTTTCTACGGAAAGAATATTCAGGTGATGCTAAAACTTGGTCGAGCACAGGGGATAGCAATGGCGGCGGCACTGTCAAGAAATATTCCTATTGCGGAATATGCTCCGAGGAAGATCAAACAATCAATAACAGGGAATGGAAATACGAGTAAAGAACAAGTGGCAGCCATGTTGCAGCGCCTATTGAATTTTAAAGAAACACCAGAGTTCCTGGATGCTACAGATGGCCTCGCCGTAGCCGTTTGTCACTCCTTTCAAAGAGTATCGACTTCAGGCTCCGGCAAGTCCTACTCAGGTTGGGAGGCTTTTGCAAAAGACAATAAAAAACGTGTTAAATAGTTTTAGCTTGTAGAGTTCTATCTTACGATAATTTTGTAAGTGAAGTATCCAATTGTTTCAATCTTTTTGTCCACATAGCTGACTTTTAGAATTATTGGCAAGGCATGTGATACTTTGATCATCCATTATCATTGATTGCTGGTCAATGAATACTGCCATCTTTGCGACTTTATTGGTAAACTCATCAATTTTATCCAAAGAGATCCTAGCGGTGATTGAACCTTCTGTACGATATGATGTAAGCTCAACAAGGGAGTCTGCAGAGTAGCTGACTTTCTCTTCGATCGGTGAATTTGGCTTTAGACAGAAAACTGAGCTACTGTTCCTTTCTCCGCTTTTATCACTGTGCTTAATTTTTCCTTCGTCTATTGAACATTTTTCACTTTGAATCTCATATCTGCGGTTTTTATGAACTTCTCAGTCGCTGTCGCATCCGAGTTTTCAAGCGATCCAGTGGTCTTATCGACAGAATCGCCAAATGACGGTCTTTCACTATTGCAACCTATTACGACTACAAGAAGGAGTGGTAAAATCAGGTGCTTTATCATAATCTAATTGGTTAGGAATTTCCCTTAATACGAACCATGGAATAGGCAACCATAAACTGTATTTAATTGCCACAGATGCAGAAATAGCGCTAAATAAAAAGAGTCCTTACCGGCATATAACCGATAAGGACTCTTTTTATTTAGACTACTAAGAACTAAGCAGCTAATATTTTGAATACACCCTTACAAGCGATAAATGCGCCAACAAAGAGGATCACCCATGAAACGATAGACAATGTAGTGGAATCAAACGCAAACCGAAGGTAGACACCAACAAGACTTACTAAAACTCCCGCAACAATCATCGTATAGATTGAAGTTTCGTTTGCTCTTTTCATGCTTTCTTCCGTACTCTTATTTGTTGTATTTTCCATATCTTAATGATTTGTTATCAAAAATAATATAATTATCCCAATCCTGTATGTCAAACCTAATAATACTATCCGTTTAATGCAGCTGCACCGCTAACAATCTCTGTTAACTCCGTGGTAATCGCTGCTTGGCGCGCCTGGTTATAAGACAATTTCAAAGCTTTCAATAAATCGCCCGCATTTTCCGTTGCTTTGTCCATTGAGGTCATACGTGCTCCATGTTCAGCAGCATGCGAATCTAAAACCGCTTTGTATAGTTGTATTTTAATAGACTTCGGTATCAACTGCTCAACTATATTCTCTTTGGAAGGTTCTAATATATAATCAATGTTGGCTGGTTTAATTTGCTCTTCTGTTGCATTCTTAGGCAAAGGCAACAGTTGTTCAGTTGTCAAGATTTGAACTGCAGCATTCTTGAATTTATTGTAAACCAATTCAACTTTATCAAACTTGCCTTTCTCAAAGCCTACCATGATAGACTCCGTGATTTTTGTAACGTTTTCAAATGTTAAAGTTGCATATACTTCATTATTGTTGCCGATTGTGTTATAGTTTCGCTTCTCATAGAAATCCTGAGACTTTTTACCGATTGCCACAATGCTAACATTACCATTTTTAAACTGCTCATTGTACTTTTCGGCAATTAAATTATTCGTCGCTTTAATCACGTTCATATTAAAAGCGCCTGCTAGTCCTCGGTTAGAGGAAACAACGATGATCAATACCTTGTTGGGCTCACGCTCTTGGATAAAAGGAGAAGATGATCCTTCTAAACTAGCGGATAGATTTCCAAGGATCTCTTTCAGTTTAGTAGCATAGGGACGTAATTGTATTATAGCATTTGTAGCACGCTTCAGCTTAGCAGCCGAAACCATTTTCATGGCTTTGGTGATTTGCTGCGTAGATTGTACTGAAGCTATACGAATTCTTACTTCTTTTAAATTTGCCATTGTCTATTATTAGTATCTGCCCGAAAGTTCTTTTGCTACAGTTTCTAACACTCCAGTAATGGTATCATCAAGCTTTCCAGCTTTTAAAGCTTTCAGAGTCTCAGGATGACGCAATTCTAGTTGCTGTAAATATTCTGCCTCGAATTCCCTTACTTTATTCACAGGAACTGAACGCATGAGGTTTTTAGTGCCAATGTAAATGATCGCAACTTGCTTCTCAACAGTCATTGGTGAGAACTGACCTTGCTTAAGGATCTCCACGTTACGCGAACCTTTATCTAATACAGATTTTGTTGCAGCATCTAAATCAGAACCGAATTTAGAGAAAGCCTCTAGTTCACGGTATTGTGCCTGATCCAGTTTCAATGTACCTGCAACTTTCTTCATAGATTTAATCTGTGCATTACCCCCAACACGGGATACCGAAATACCTACATTAATAGCCGGACGAACTCCTGCGTTGAACAAGTTACTCTCTAAGAAGATCTGTCCGTCAGTAATAGAAATTACGTTGGTCGGGATATATGCAGAAACGTCACCAGCCTGAGTTTCGATAATTGGCAATGCCGTTAATGAACCACCACCTTTAACGATTCCTTTTAAGGATTCAGGAAGGTCGTTCATAGCCTGTGCGATCTCATCATTTGAGTTAATCTTAGCAGCACGTTCTAATAATCGACTGTGAAGGTAAAACACGTCACCAGGATATGCCTCACGGCCCGGAGGACGACGTAACAATAATGAAACCTCACGGTAAGCAACTGCTTGTTTGGAGAGATCATCATAAACAATCAAAGCTGGCCTTCCCGTATCACGGAAGAACTCACCAATCGCTGCACCAGAAAATGGAGCATAGAACTGAAGAGGAGCTGGCTCAGCAGCAGAAGCAGCAACAACTACTGTGTAAGGCATTGCACCATTCTCTTCGAGAGTACGTACAATGTTAGCAACAGTACTTGCCTTTTGTCCACAAGCAACATATATACAGAATACAGGGTTACCTGCTTCATAGAATTCCTTTTGGTTAATGATAGTATCAATACAAACCGCAGTCTTACCAATTTGCCGATCTCCGATTACCAACTCACGCTGGCCACGTCCGATTGGAATCATACCGTCGATCGCTTTAATACCAGTTTGCAGGGGCTCAGTAACTGGCTGACGATAGATTACTCCTGGAGCTTTACGCTCAATAGGCATCTCATAAGTCTGACCTAAAATTGGACCTTTACCGTCGATTGGCTCACCAAGCGTGTTTACCACACGACCCAACATACCCTCACCAACTTTAATCGAAGCAATTTTCTTGGTACGCTTAATAGTATCGCCTTCTTTGATATTGTCTGATGGTCCCAAAAGAACCACACCTACATTATCTTCCTCAAGGTTCAATACAATACCTTGTAAGCCAGCTTCAAACTCAACTAGCTCTCCAGATTGAACTTTAGTTAAACCATAAACACGGGCAATACCATCACCCACTTGTAATACGGTACCTACTTCTTCAAGTTCTGCTTCTGATTTGAAGCCCGCCAATTGTTGCCTGATAATTGCCGATACTTCGTCTGGTCTTACCTCTACCATAATTTTATATTATTTCTTTTGTAAATCAGTAAATGTTATCTCATATATAAATTGCCTAGATATTATAAGATACCCTGAGCAAATTCTTTTTTAAGTTTGTTCAAGCCATGAGCTATACTAGCATCAAATTGCCTGTCGCCCACTTTCAAGATGAAGCCCCCGATTAGCTTCTCGCTAACTTTTGACTTAATCACGACTTGATTAGCATTCGTTTCTCTTTTAACTATCGCTTCAATCTCTGCCTTGCTGGCTTCTGTCAGCTCAGTTGCAGAAGTAACTTCTGCAGTGACAATGCCCTTTATGACATTATATTGCTCGATAAATGCTTTAGAAGTAGCAAATAAAATCGCAGCGCGACCTTTCATTACTACTAACTTCATAAAGGTAACAGTAAGTGGTTGAACTTTACCACCAAAAACATCTTTCAGAATGCCAGCTTTTTTGTCCAAAGGAACAATCGGATTTTTTAGGATGGCCTCGAGCTCAGAGTTCTCGTCGATAGTTTTTGCCAACAAGACCATGTCCCCCTTAATTACTTCAAATGCATTTTGCTCGTTTGATAGGTCAATTAGTGCCTTAGCGTATCTTGATGCTGCTTTATTCTCTGACATTTTCTTTAGTTATCTAAGGCGACTAGTTTAATTCGACATCCTTTAACAAGGTGGTTACCAATGCTTGTTGAGCAGCTTTATCCTGCAATTGATTACGTAAAACACGTTCAGCAATATCAAGGGATAAGCTAGAAACCTGATTCTTCAGTTCTACCAAAGCAGCTTTCTTCTGATTCTCAATTTCAATTTTAGCCTTCTCAATCAATTTAGCTCCTTCCGTATGCGCCTGCGTTTTTGCCTCATGAACAATGCTATCTTTTAACGATTTAGCTTCTTTCAATATGAGGTCACGCTCTAAACGAGCTTGTTTTATCAGCTCTTCGTTCTGAGCCGTTAAACGCGTCATTTCCTGTTTTGCAAGTTCAGCTTTATTTAAGGCCTCATCAATAGACTGTTCACGTTCTTTAATGGCTGCCAAAACTGGTTTCCAGGCAAATTTGGCCAATAAGAACATCAGCAATAAAAACGCTATCGTTTGAAGGATAACCAAGCCAATTTCCGGTACTAATAATTCCATCTAAATATATTTTATTATTCTATCCTTTAATAAAAAATGTACCAGGTCAAACGCCTGGTACAAATTAACTTTAGCCATTACCCATCAGGGCAACAACTACTGCAAATAACGCAACAGCCTCTACGAAGGCAGCAGCGATCAACATCGCAGTTTGAATTTTCGAGGCAGCTTCCGGCTGACGAGCAATACCATCCATAGCGGAACCGCCAATTTTACCGATACCTAGACCAGCGCCAATCGCAGCTAATCCTGCACCAATTGCAGCAATACTTCCTGTAATCATGATTTTATATATTATAGTTGTTAAAAAATAATTCTAATTAATGATGCTCTTCAATTGCCATCCCGATAAATAAGGCCGACAAGATTGTAAATATAAACGCTTGAATAAAAGCAACAAGCAATTCGATTGCTCCGATAAATACCGCAAATGCGACAGACACAGGGGCGATGTATAAACTATCGAAAACAAACACAAGACAGATGAGTGAAAGCACTAATATGTGACCAGCGGTAATGTTCGCGAACAAACGTATCATCAAAGCAATTGGCTTAGTGAAAATACCAAACAATTCAACTGGAACCATAACGATATACATCCACCAAGGCACGTTTGGCATAAAAATGTGCTTCCAGTAATATTTATTACCATTGAAAACGGTAATACAGAAAGTAGCTGTTGCCAGCACTAAAGTTACCGCTATATTTCCTGTAAGGTTAGCTCCTCCTGGTAGGAAAGGTACCAATCCTAACATATTGTTGAACCATATGAAAAAGAAAACTGTCAATAAATAAGGCATAAAACGCTCATATTTATGACCAAGGTTCGGTTTAGCTATATCATCACGAACGAACAAGATGATTGGCTCCATCCACGATTGCAATCCCTTTGGAGACATTCCTTTGCGTTTCTTGTAGCCATTAGCAACATTCAGAAAAACAGCAAGTATAACAACGATAGAAATCAATAATGTACAAGCATTCTTCGTTAGGGAAACATCTATTGGTCGTGCATTGATTGCATGATGCTTTTCATCAAGATCAACATATTGTCCGTGCTCATTCGCAGTTTCAGATGCGTAATATATTTTTTCATGCACTTTAACAAAACGGAGGCCCTTACGCTCTACAATCACAACTCCTTCATCATCGTGATGAAAATCGCTAGAGCTGAAGTTTACAAATCCATTTCTAGTGTACAGAATAACAGGAAGACTTATGTAAGTATCGCCAATTACATGCCAACTGTGCGAATCTGCAATGTGGTGCAATGCAAATTTTCCAATATCAAATTTCTTTTTGATAGTCTCACGATGAGCTTCTTCAGAAATATGGGTAGAATCTGTTTGCGCAAGCACTCCTGATGCAGAAAAAAACGCTAGGAAAAGCGTAAAAACAACAATTAACCTTTTAACTTGAAACTCAAAAACGTGGCTACAATCCATTTAGTCGCAGATTTTTACTATTTATTTTGGTGGCGCAAGTTACGTAACAAACAGTATATTTCAAAGAAGCTGAACAATAAATATAAAGAAAAAAAGTTCAATATAAATACGATCCCCTTTTCGTTGCTATTGAGACTGTAAATCAGCACAAAAGCCATTGAAAAAGTCATTTTTAATGCTATTGATCCCATAATCGCCATTATACCACTTTCAGGGTTCCTTTTAATCCCTAAATCAGCAACGGCATAGGCGATAAATGTAGTGCCAGCTAAAAATCCGAATACTACCCAGAACTTGCTCGCCAAAATTTTTAGGTCTGAAAATTGGTTCTGCAATACATAGGCGATACCTGCAAGGGTTAGGGTATAAATGAGATAGAAAATGGCAAAATGTAGTAATTTCAATTTATAAGAATTTCAACAAAAGTAAAGAATTACAATCGTTAAACTCTAATTCTCCTTCCTATTGAGCTGCTTTACCACCTGGTATAAGGAGATGATTACACCAATCAAACCAAATATCGCTGAAAAAATTGGGGCTTTAGTTTGATTATATTCATCTAACTTAAACCCTATAAAAGCAAAAACGCCAATAGTTGCCAACATTTGAAAGCCAATTGATGAATACCTTGCGAAGTTGTTTACGTTTTTATTGTTATCGTCCATATGTCAAATTAATATATGTTGATTAATTCACAACTTAATAATGAATAAAATACTTTTGCATTTAATTCGTAATTTTAAGTATTAACCCTAAACATCGTTTTTGAAAAGTTCCGATTTATATACGCTAAAGTTATCACTATTTTGTTTATGCCTCTTCACATTGTTCGCTTGTAGTACTCAAAAGGATACGGCAACGAGAAGGGGTATGCAAAATTTAACTGCCCACTACAATTATATCTATAATGCAAACCTAGCGCTTCTGAATCATCAAACAGAGCTAACCGAGACCTATAGGGGTAATTACGATCAGATCCTCCCAGTATACCTTGGTCCTGAAGTCAACAATACTCAACTCAGTTCCTCCCTCAATATTAAGAGCATGGATGAGATCATTAAGAAATCACAAGTCATCATTCTCGAAAAAAATTTTAGTAAATACGTTGATGAGGCTTATATTTTGCTGGGTAAAGCGAACTTCTTTAACGGCAACTACTACACCGCCTTTGAATACCTCGATTACGCTGCAAAAGCTTACCGAACCAATATTAACAGTTATACCGAAGCATTGACATGGAAAGCAAGGAGTCTAATGCAAATTAACAGACTCTCTTCTGCAAATATCGTTCTGGATAGCTTAGAATCCATCGTACCGTTGGTGAAAATAGATAAAAGTCTTGCAGAAGCTTTCGCCACTATGGCTCAAATGAGTATCTACCAAAATAATTATGAAGCGGCAATATCCTACATTAAAGATGCTATAAAATCAAGTAAACTTCGCCAGAATAGGATTCGCTGGACCTACATCCTTGCCCAGCTTTATGAAAAACAGAATAATTTACCAGACGCTCTAATTCAATATCGAAAAGTGCAAAATAGTAATGCTCCTTTCGAAATGTATTTCAACGCTAAGCTCAGACAGATCAAATTGAACTCGGAGCAGGGAAAAGTTGTAGACAAAAAAGCTTCGCTGCTCGCACTTCTCAAAGACGATAAAAATACAGATTATAGCGATCAGGTATATTTCCAGATTGCAGAAAGTTTAAATGATGCTGGTGCATTTGAAGAAGCACAAGCAAATTACCTTACAGCAATCCAAAGCAGTACTTCTAATCCATATCGGAAAGGCCTTTCCTATCTTAAAATTGCAGAGTTGAATTTTAAGTCTTTACGAAACTACCTGAAAGCAAAATCCTATTACGACAGCACAGTGAATACACTACCGAAAAGCTTTCCTGGGTATGAAACGATTCTTAAGAAAAGTTTAAACCTCCAGTATCTTACACAGAGATATGAAACAATAAGTTTGGAAGATACCTTACAGGCCATTGCAAAATTACCAGAGGCCGAACGCCAGGCCAAACTTCAAAGCTTCATGAATCCGGTTTCCGAGAAAACAGTTGCAACTACCGAGACTTCAGTAGACTATAACTACCAACCTCTAGCGAATAGAAATCCTACGCCACAAAGTTCCTTTTATTTTAGTAATCCCATCGCGGTAGATAAGGGGTACTCCGAGTTCAAAAAGAAATGGGGCAATCGCAAACTAGAGGCTAACTGGCGACAGAGTATTCGAACCTCTGCTCAAGCTACCTCTCAGGATATAGCAGGTACTATTGCCATCGTAAGGTCGGGAGCAGACACACTTGCCGCTACACCTGTTAATATAGAATCTTTAATACAACAATACGCCGCATCGTTACCTGTGTCTGAATCATTGTTAGCGGTATCCAATCAAAAAATTATTGATTCTTATTACGAGATTGCAAGTTTTTATCTACAAGAAATTAACGATCCCAAAGAGGCGGAAGATGTCTATTTGACGCTGATTCGAAGATTCCCAATCAACAATCATGTTGACGCCGCCTTATATAGCTTATACTTGATAAATAAAACAGGTGATCTGAAGCAGTCTACCATTTACAAGAATCAGATTTTGCTCCAATTTCCAAATTCCCTCTACGCTAAGACAATAACCGACCCGTCTTTCTCTCTAAAACAATCTGAAGCTGAAGTTGCCGTCAACAAACAATACAACAGGGTATTTGACCAATACTTGAAGAAAGATTTTCCTAACGTAATTCTTAGTGTTAACGAAGCCGAAAAATTACAGGATAATTATTTGTCGCCACAACTTGCTTATTTAAAGGCGATAGCTATCGGTAGAAATTCTCCCATAGATAGTCTTTTAACTGCATTGAACGGCATTATCCTTTTATATCCAAATGATCAGGTAATTACTCCGCTTACTAAAGAGCACTTAGAATACATCAACCAACACCTCGAAGAATTCAGAAGACGAAGCATCGCATTGGTAGACTTCGACCCAAATGAGCCTCCATATATAGGTAAAAACAATACTATGCCGTTAGTTATGAATCAACCTTTAACTGTACCTGTGCAGAACACGAATCCACTAGTAATTGCAAACAATCCCGTCACAATAACGCCTTTACCAACAGCTCCTACTCCTATAGCTTTTCCTGGAGTTAAAACAGATGGAACTTTCAGTGACGCTGCTTCCACAGTTTACTATTTTATTGTTGATGTTGAAGATGTGTCATTGACCTTAAGCTCTTCAAGATTTGGTATTGGACAATTTAATCGTGGAAACTTCTCAGGCAGCAATTTACGCCATCAATTAAAAGAATTTGACAATGATCAACTAATATATGTTGGGAACTTTAGTAGTTTTGAAGACGCTAACAACTATGCTAAAGGAATAGGTCCCCAATTAAAACAAATAATGAAGGTTCCCGTTAGCATCTACACCAGCTTTATCATAAGCAAAGAAAACTTTGATAAGCTAAACAGTAAAGCTTTGCTGGATAAATATTTAGAATTTTATAAAAACAGCTATTAAAATGAAAAAACCTCTTTCCCAGCAAGAAATTCGAAAATATAACTTTACGTTGTGGAAAATATTAATTGGAGCAATTGCATTTTTTGCGTTGTTTATTGTCTTAATTGGTTATGAGGTGTTTGGACCATTACCGTCTTTTAGAGATATTGAGCACCCTAAAAGTAACCAGGCGTCTGAGATCGTGACTGATGATGGAAGAGTTTTAGGAACCTACTTTGTTCAAAATAGGTCTAATGTGACGTATCCCGAAATCTCTAAGAACGTCTTAAACGCTTTAATCGCCACCGAAGATATCCGATTCAAGGAGCATTCAGGTATAGATTTCAAACGCACATTCACCATTTTCTTTTATAACATCATAGGCAAAAAGCAAGGTGGTAGTACCATAACTCAACAGCTTGCCTTCAACCTTTTTTCAGAAGAACTTCGTCAACGTAACTTTTTCAAACGTGTACTTCAGAAGTTTAAAGAATGGGTAATCGCTGTTAAACTAGAGCGAAACTATACTAAGGAGGAGATCATCGTGATGTACCTCAATACAGTTGACTTTGGTAATCAAGCTTACGGTATAAAATCAGCCGCCAGGGTTTATTTCAATACGACACCAGACAAGTTAAGCGTGGCTCAGGCAGCAACATTAGTAGGGATTTTAAAAGGGGTCACAAGATATTCACCTACACGCAATCCAGATAGGGCCCTTGACCGCAGAAATACGATCATGGGATTGATGGTCAGAGCTGAATTGCTTACTGAACAAGAACTCCAGGTAGAACAAAAAAAAACTTTAGCGTTAGTATTTAGCGCAGCTACCGTAAATGACGGCATTGCGCCATATTTCAGAGCGGTACTAAAGAATGATGTTCGCAGAATTTTCGAAGAACGCTCAATTACCAAGCCAGACGGAACCCCTTACGATTTAGACAGAGATGGTCTAAAAATTATTACCACCATAAACTACGATATGCAAGTTTATGCTGAAGAAGCTCAGAAAGAATATATGCGAACCCTTCAAATGTCTTTCATCAAAAGTTGGAAAGGCAGGAACCCTTTCAAGGGTAAGGAGATGCAAATTGAACAAGGAGTAAGGCGTTCCGACAGGTACAAATCCCTTCAATTAGAAGGTAAGTCCGATGAAGAAATAAAAGCTGACTTCGATACGCCGACCAAGCTGACAATCTTCACCTGGAAGGGAAACATTGATACACTAATGAAGCCAATTGACTCGGTCAAATACTATAAGATGTTGTTGCGAAATTCCATGATGGCGATGGATCCTCAAACAGGCTTTGTAAAAGCCTGGGTGGGTGGTATAAACTATGAGCATTTCAAATATGACCAAGTAAAAATGGGTACCAGGCAAGTTGGCTCCACGGCCAAGCCATTCACCTATTCTGTAGCTGTGGAAAATGGTTATTCTCCATGTTTTACAGTACTGAATGAGCCCGTAACCATTGAAGTCCCAGGAAGTGCGCCATGGACGCCACGTTCCTCAGGCACTGTTCCGGGATATTTGACTTTACAAAAGGGGCTGGCTCTTTCTCAAAACTATATTGCCGCCTATTTAATGAAACAGGTTGGACCTACTGCAGTTGCTACACTGGCTAAAAAAATGGGGATCAGCTCAGATGTCCCCGCATATCCATCAATTGCCTTGGGCTCTTTTGACGCCTCTGTTTATGACATGGTAGGCGCGTACAGCGTATTCGCAAATAAAGGGATTTATACTAAACCTACCTACATCCTTCGTATTGAAGATAAAAATGGTGTTGTTCTTCATAGAGAAAAACCTATTCCTGTACCAGCAATGAACGAAGAAGTAGCGTATGTTATGACAAGAATGCTTCGTGGCGTAGTAACTAATGGAACTGGCTGGCGATTAACAAAATATGGGATTAAAACTCCAGTTGGGGGTAAAACTGGAACAACTCAAAACAACTCAGATGGTTGGTTTATGGGAATTACTCCGCAACTGGTAGCGGGCGTATGGACTGGTTGTGAAGATAGGGCTTTCCACTTCACCAGTACTGCTCAAGGTGATGGTGCGACCACAGCATTGCCAATCTTTGCTGGCTTCATGAAGCGGGTATACGCGGACCCGAAACTGAAGATCTCTAAAGCCGATTTCGAGCCTCCTAAAAACGGCGTCTCTATCACATACGATTGTAACCAGTACCAGCAACAGGAACAAAAAACTGAACTGGATGAAAAGTTAGGCTTTTAATATTAAAGATCTGTTTAGCTCATGATTGCTTTTGATCACAGAAAGGCCTTGGCCGATATTCCTCATAACCCCGGTGTCTACCAATATTGGGACAACAACGGAGCGTTGATGTATATTGGTAAGGCTAAAGATTTGCGCAATCGAGTTGGATCGTATTTCAATAGCGACAATCAGATGAATGGGAAAACAAAGGTCTTGGTTTCCCGCATTAGAAACATAACATTTACTATTGTTGATACTGAGATTGATGCCTGGCTACTAGAAAATAGCCTGATTAAAAAGCATCAGCCCAAGTACAACATCATGCTTAAAGATGACAAGACCTACCCTTGGATTATAATCAAAAAAGAGCCCTTCCCGAGGGTGTTTTGGACAAGGAACATGATTAAGGATGGTTCAACCTATTTCGGCCCTTATGCTTCTTTGGGGATGATGCACATAATTCTTGACCTCATCAAAGAGACTTATACACTTAGAACATGTAATCTTCCATTAACTCCTCCAAACATTGATGCTGGGAAATTTAAAGTTTGTCTGGAATATCAGATTGGGAATTGCAAGGGACCCTGCCAGGCCTACCAATCATTAGAAGAATACGACAACAATATTGAGGAGATCAAAGATATTCTCAACGGTAAAATTGGTACTGTTATTAAAAACGTAAAAAACGTAATTAAGGTCTCAGTAGAACAACTAAATTTCGAATATGCACACCAGTATCAGCGCAAGTTGCGAGTGCTTGAAAAATATCAAAGCAAGTCTACAGTCGTCAATAGCGCAATTACTAATATTGATGTGGTAAGCATAGCATCTGATGAACGGTATGCCTTTGTGAATTATTTGAAGGTAATGAATGGCAGCATCATTCAAACACAGACAATTGAAATCAAGAAACGTCTTGATGAAAGCGATGAAGAATTACTTACAATTGCCATTACTGAGTTCCGCACGAAGTTCAATAGTACTTCTAAAGAAATCATTGTTCCCTTTGACATTACGCTACAGGATTCTAACCTAAAGTTTACCGTCCCTAAGCTCGGTGAAAAGAAAAAGCTTTTGGAGCTCAGTGAGAAAAATGTAATGTTCTTCAAGCGTGAAAAGCTAAACCAGTACGAGCAGCTAAATCCAGACTTGAGAACTGATCGCATCTTAACTCAGATGCAAAAAGACTTACGACTTACTCAGTTGCCAAAACATATAGAATGTTTTGACAACTCAAATTTCCAAGGGAAGTATCCGGTGTCTGCAATTGTGGTATTTAAAGATGCAAAACCTTCAAAAAAAGACTACAGGCATTTTAATGTTAAAACAGTCGAGGGACCAAATGATTTCGCTACTATGGAGGAGGCGGTTTTTAGACGTTATAAAAGGATGTTAGATGAGGAGGATACGCTACCTCAATTGATTATCATTGATGGCGGGAAAGGCCAGCTATCCTCGGCCATGACAAGCTTGAAGAAATTGGGTATAGAGAAGCGGGTAACAGTAATTGGAATTGCGAAGAGGCTCGAAGAGCTATATTATCCAGGGGACTCTTATCCGCTCTATCTTGATAAAAAATCTGAAACATTAAAAGTGATACAACAATTGAGAGATGAGGCTCATCGTTTTGGCATCACTTTCCATAGAAAAAAGCGAGATCAGGGAACACTCAAAACAGAGCTTGAACAAATTCTCGGAATTGGTAAAAATACTGCAGATAAATTATTGAGGCATTTTAAATCCGTAAAAAAAATTCGCGAAGCTAACGAAGAAGAATTAGCTACATTGCTTAATAAATCTCAGCTAAAAGCGTTGCTCAGTTATTTTTCTTCAGAAGACACGAAGTGACAACTAAAAATTGGAACCTGTTAATACTCCCATAAGCTTTGCTCGTAATCAGAAAGAGATTTTTTTATTGCTTCAGACTCTTGCAACTTTCTAATGTCTTTTGGATCGGCTAAACCAAGCATCTCCACTATATTTTTATTGCTAGGGTTTGTTTGCTTTACGACATAACTTGAAAACAATCGCCTAACAAAGTAATCGTCGAAACTTAGAGTGGAAGCATCGTTTCCCGGATTTACCATTCTTTTCTTACTCAGCAACTCTCTAGCATCGTTATAGTAAACCCAGAATACCGGTTGCCAGTTACCTTCAACCATTTTCATTGGTGCAATTCCTACAATTCTAGGTTCAAAAACTGAACGCTTAGTATCAAGAATCCAATCTTCCTTTATGCGATATTTCATAAACTCTTCAGAACGCAACTTCCTAAGTGACGGATCAGCAATCTTTCCGGTAGTTGAGTCTGCAGAACCTTCAGTAAGCCCCCTTGCACTTGCTAAAGCTTCCTGAGCAGTCAAAGCAATCTTGAAGGAGTCGTTATCCTCCAATAACTTGCCTGCAGTGGTATCCTTGTTTGAATAAACGGTGAGTTCTTCATTAGCAACAGCTTCCAACAGAACATCTATTAATTTAGCTCCTTCAGCTCTGAGAACAGAATTGATCGTATCTCTTAAATCAAGCTCGCGCCAGATACGTTTTGCATAGTAAACATCTTCATCACGCACATCGGGATATGGAACCATTACGTTGCTATCAACGTCGGCACGCACAGTAAATCCATCCTTTGGCGGCGTTTTAATCTTTATTTTTTTAACAGAATCCGTACGTCCAGGTCTAGCAGGATTTTGAGCAGAAGCACCCAAACCAATTATTACAAATACTAATATGCCGAAAACAGTTTTCATAATCTATTTCGTTAAAAATGTAATTCCATCTAAAACCTTTTGTCTGCCATCAGGCCCTTCACAAACAATATCCTTAAATATAACCGTTGCATTCGGCTTTAAAGAATTCAGCGCCCCTTTAATCTGCGAATTGAAGCCTGCACCGCTATTTTGTAGGGTCACAGCGTCAGATCTTGGGTTGATAAATGTTACCGCGAACCTGATCACTTTGAATTTCACATCGAAAACAAAGTCTTCTAATTGTGTATCCATTATACTTGCACTCTCAATAAACTCTAGTGGAACGTTCCCGCCAGCCTTTCCTTTAACATAGGGCTTTGGTGTAGGCAATGCCTTCACGCGAAATTGCTGAGAACCTAGGTTTAAAGTTTTACCTCCTGCGTTTGAGCTTACGCTGATATTTAGGGTTTTACCAACTTGAGCTCCGCCAACGTTCACCATATATTTTCCATTACTTCCTGAAATTGATCCTCCATCAATAGAAGCTTTTACGCTTTCTAAAGGAAAGCCGGCAGCAGATACCGAGAACGGGTTATGAATACCCGCATAAATAACATTCATTTTATCTGGGGATACTGTAGATGATGGCTTTGCCACCTGATAAGTTTGTACTGGAGTCAAGTATTCTTTCACCTGACCATCAGTTTGAACCACTTTCACTGAGCCTCTCCATGTAAATACACCCACACTACCTGTGCTTCCTGTGTAGGTTCCTTTACCTTCCCTAACACCTAACGAATTGCCCCCCACGGATATCTGAGGTACAGACCTTGAGTCACTCGCTGTCAAGAAAACTTGAGCAGTGTATGGCTGTCCCTGAATAACATAAGAACTAGGAGCAACAGCAACAGCTGCGAATTGATCCAGGTTTACTAATGATTTATCCATATTTCCAAACAATTTTTTTACAACCTCCGCCTCGGCGTTCTTAACGTCAGACTGAATTTTACTTAAAGTTGTATTTGCTGCAGTTAATGGCATGCCCTCACCAAAGTTAATTTCTTCCCACATCTTTTTACCGCTGATACTCTTTGTAGCATCTTTAGCTTCCAGGGTAAAAGTAACTCCTTCACGGTCTTTTTCATCCAACAACGCAATCAATTTTTCTCGGGTATCATTGATCTTGTTTTTTAAATTCTCCCCCTCTTTCTGATTGATCATGATGCCTTGTGCGATGTCCATATTACCCCGCTCTACTAAGTCACCAGTTTCTTCATCAATTCCTTTTCCAGCAGTATTAAACTTATCTTTAAGCTTCTGAACGTAATTATTCAGTTCCTCAGCGTAAGCCTTCGCCTTATTTGCTTTCTCCCAAATAGGCTGTGCTCTAGCAGGTTCATCCCTCAGTTTTGTATTTTGAAAAGATAAAAATAGTTGTTCAATGCTTGTACTTACGTTATTCTTAGATGAAACTAAGCTGTCGTTAAAGTTCTTGAATGCATTTAAAATTGTATCTGATACATTTAAGGCAAGCATAGCAAGCAATACCAAATACATGATATTGATCATCTTCTGCCTCGTCGTCTCTTTTCCTCCGGCCATTTAATTAAGTCTTCTTTGTTTAATTAATAATTGATTACCAATTATACACGTGGCTGGTTCATTGCAGAAAGCATGTTACCATAAATAGCGTTTAATGATGACAAGTTTTTAGCAAGCTTACCTACTTCTTCTTTAAACTGTTTAGAGTCTTCCATAGACTCGTTGAAGTTGTGCATGGTTAAAGAAAGGTTTTGGTAAAATTTATTCATTGATTTTAAGTGTGCACTTGAGTCCTGAAGTTCCAATTCATAAACCGCATTTAGTGCAGAAAGATTTTTAGCAAGGGCGTTTACCTGATCGTGGTAAGCTGATGCACCAACATTACTCTCTCCCATTTCCACTAACTGAGCGGTAGCCTTAGAGAAAGCACTGTTCAAATTATCAAAACTAGCAGAAGCGCCTTTTACTTTTCCCGCAAATTCAATAGTAGCCGATGAAGCGTCAGCTACCGAAGAGATACTTGATACTTTATCGCCAAATGTTCGAAGTCCTACACCAAGGCTTTCAATAAGTTCTGGACCAATCTTCGCATCTACTAACATTTTATCCAATGCTGCAGTAGAAGAAAAACCAGTTTGTACCGGAACAACTTGCCTGGTCGTCGCTTTTGGGAGTTCCCCAGTAAAATCTGTTCTCAATTCAGGATACACTTTCTCCCAGGGAAGTTCTTGTTCTGGCTGTCTCAACCCTGTTAAAAAGAATAAAAAAGCCTCAACACCAAGTCCGATACCAATTGCATAATTGCCGAACACACCGCCTATATGTAAAATTTTAAATAGCGCTCCTAGAATAACTATACTGGCTCCCCAGGAAATCGCTACGTGTAACCAATCAAATTTTGCTTTTGCTGCCATACTAGATAAAATAAGGATAGATGATTTATGTTTTTCTTTAGTTTTTGTAAGTGATGTCGGTCCCAGGATATGCCGAAACACATCTAAAGCCGATATAAGATCTGGCTTGATCTTGATACTCATAAGTACCTACTGCATTTTGAAGGAAAAATCCAATATCCTTCCAAGAACCTCCCCTCACAACTTTGCGCTTCATGTATTTGCTGTCTGTAGTCTTCGCAACATATGTAAAGTTTGGGTTAAAGTCTAAAAGCATTGGTGCCGCCGATTGGTTATATGCCGTAATAGTCCATTCAGCTACGTTTCCAGCCATGTTATATAATCCGTAGTCATTAGGAAAATAGGATTTAACGTTCACTGTGTACAATCCACCATCATCAGAGTAATTACCACGACCAACTTTAAAGTTGGCCTGCATACATCCTTTGGTATTACGAACGTAAGGGCCTCCCCATGGATATTTAGTCTTAACGTTGCCGCCGCGAGCAGCGTATTCAAATTGTGCGTCAGTCGGTAATTGATATTCGGGACGTGAATTAAGCGGCTGTTTTCTCGCTACTGCTACTGATTCATAAAATCTAGTGCGCCAAACGCAAAATGCCGAAGCCTGCTCCCAGCTCACACCAACAACAGGATAATCATCATATGAAGGGTGGTTGAAGTACGTTTTCACCATTGGGTCATTCTGTGAATAAGAATAATCAACTTTCCAAACCAAGGTATCAGGATAAACTGGGATAGATGGGTGTTGATTCGGGTTACTTGCATCAGGAAGATCAGTATAAGTTACGATTGCATCCTGCCTCTTCTTCGAAGGATCTTTTCTGTTTTCCGCTGCTAAATCAGAATTCACGTAACTATATGCATATCTTAATCTTCTCACATCGATTTCATTTCTACCGGGAATGGCATCTGAACCAGTGTAATACATGTCTGTTAGCTTTGAACCAAAGCCGTTATTCTTATTACTCCAAAGTAAGCTTCCGTTACCTACTTTTCTCCAGTCAATATTTCTGTTAGCACCAGTGGCAGTAGCGTTAGGATCACCTTTTGGCTGTAAAAAAAAACCTGGCGCCGTAGTAGGGCCTAAAGTGGTTACTGCGATTGAGTCCCTTACCCAATTCACAAACTGTCGGTATTCAGCGTTCGATATTTCTGTCTGATCCATAAAAAATGCGCTGAATGAGGTCATAGCACTTGGGGCAGTCTGATTGCTGTTAATGTCTTCGTCGGATAATCCTATTAGCGTCCTGCCTGGCGGAATGTAAACCATACCCAAAGGGATTCTATTGTTCCTGAATTTTCTATTGTAAACACCAACCAGCTCACCCTGGCCTCCTCCCTTACAGCTAGAGAGTAGTGCCGCTACAATAAAAAAACATAATAGGGATAAGTTTCTCATATTTATGGTAAAGCAAATTAGTAACAATTTTATCGATTATGATTGATATTAACAACTATTCGTACTAAATATATACGCATAAACGAAAATAAACAAAATGACTACTTATTAGATTTCTTGATGTAATTCTCTATTGCCATGATCATAGATGGAGCCTCAGGCGATGGCGCCGCGATATCTACCTGTAAATCTGCGTCTTTAACTGCTTTATGGGTATTTAATCCGAAAGCCGCAATCCTGGTATTATTTTGTTCAAATTCAGGGAAATTTGTAAATAAAGACTGAATACTTGAGGGACTGAAAAAACCAATCACATCATAAAAAACTTCGGCAAGATCCGAAAGGTCTGAAACCACTGTCTTAAATAAGACTGCAGGGGTAACATCATATCCGTTTTTTTGTAAAAAATTCATAGTGTCTTCAGTCGCAACATCAGAACACGGATAAAGGAATTTTTCAGCAGCATGTTTCTTCAAAATCTCGGCAAGATCTATAGCAGTTTGTTTACCAAAAAAGATCTTCCGTTTCCTGTATTGAATATATTTTTGAAGATATAGTGCAGTTGATTCTGATATACAGAAATATTTAAGATCCGCAGGAACCTCGTATCTCATCTCTTCACATATCCTAAAAAAATGATCTACCGCATTCCTGCTGGTGAACACCACCGCAGTGAAATCTCCTAAGGTAATTTTTTCCTTTCTAAAATCTCTTGCAGGCACCCCTTCTACATGGATAAACGACCTAAAATCAATTTTCAAATTATACTTTTTTGCCAAATCAAAATAAGGTGATTTTTCTGTTTCTGGCTTTGGCAAAGTGATTAATATACTCTTTACCTTTCGCATCCTATCTTCAGCCATTTCTTGCTTTTTACAATTTACATCATCATAACCCTATAGCCTTGATTAAAATCAATATAGGGCAAATTTCGAGGGCACAAAAGTACAAAAACAAATAGACTTTTGAAAATCGATTATGGGATAAGATATTCACTCCAGCCCTTATAAACTGAAACGCAAAAATGGTTGCCAAAAGAATAAACGAAATTGCTATAAAAATAGGTGCGTATTTCAAAGGCGATAATGCAAATGCGATCACCAATGGAATGAAGAGCAGCGAAAGATTGAAGTAACTTAGATATAATATCGTAATGTACTCATTTACGGGCTTCTGTACGTTGAAAAGATGCCCTAAAACCCTAAGAATAAGAATCTTTAATAGATAGAGTATTATGATCAAGACAGAAATACTTAGGTAAAACTGAAATCCAGTACCCGAGAATGCAAGGCGATAGAACTGAGATAACAAATAAAAGAACATTCCAATGGTAAAACCAAACTGAACAAATAAGAGTAAAAAAGGCCAGGATGTGAACAAATTATCTTCCTTATTTAAATTGTTCAGTACCCGATTACTAAAGAAACTTTGAATTATTGTTTGCAATTGTTTGGTAAATGACACTTTTACAATGGCGAACAATAGCAATAACGAGACAACAACTCCAAGCACCCAAAACTGCCCTTTAGGCAAAGGTTTACCAAATTTATATTTGCTTCTTGGTACTGATGCAAAGTCCTTATACCGATTAATCAGGTTAGATCTCCCAACTGTATTTGCCTTTAGTATACTATCCATAATCATATGTCTGTTGATCATAGAGTCCGGGAAAAGCCATGTGGCTTTCATTAGGGAATCGGTGGCAAAATTCCGCTTTGCATTATAAGCAGAGTCCCTAACAAATCTTTGCCTGTAGCTTACTCTAACGGGCACACTATCGGGAGCGATAATTGGCACTTGGCAATATGCCAATTCGTTGCCAATCAACAGCAATAACAAAGCGATTAAACGCACCATTCTGGAGATCATTACCACAAAATTAGCTAAAAACTAACAAGCATACTAAGTCATATTAATTTAGCCGTAAATTATTAGTTTTACTTGCATGAAGAATTGGTTTCATTCAAACAGGCAGCATCTTTTAATTATCTCCCTATTTATTGCGATTTGCTTTCTCTATTTCAGTCCGGCGATACAAGGGAAAGTTCTTTTTCAAAGTGACGTAATGGAAGCGAAAGCACAGTCGCGGGAAATCATGGAAGTAAAAGCTGCGACGGGACATGGCCCGCTCTGGACTAATTCCATGTATGGAGGAATGCCGGCTTTCCAAATTTGGGCTAAATACCCTGGAAATATGCTCACCTACGTAATCGGCTTCATGAAAACCGTGTTTCCAGACCCTATTGACACCATCCTGAGCTTTCTTCTGGGATCTTATTTTCTGTTGAATGTATTAAAAATGAAACCCTGGCTCGCCGCCGCGGGTGCCGTGGCATTTTCTTTCAGCTCCTATAATTTCATTTATATTCTCGCCGGCCATAGCAATCACGCCATGGCAATGGCTGTATTTGCTCCCATCTTGGGATCAATACTGCTAACTTTGAGAGGCGGTAAATATCTACTCCGTGGCGCTGTACTTACTGCATTCTTCCTGGCATTAGAAATCAGGACCAATCACATCCAAATGACTTACTACCTGTTTATGATTTTGATTTTGTTTATCATCATCGAAAGTTATCATGCAATTTCAAGCAAACAAAGCAAACCTTTTTTTACCGCTGTTGCCTACCTCGCTGCAGCTTCAGCTTTAGCCCTGACTATAAATGCAGGAAGCCTTTGGTCAACCTGGGAGTATGGACAGGAGTCAATCCGTGGTAAAGCTAATTTGACCAGAAGTAATACAGAGGCAAACTCCGGTTTGCAAAGAGGTTATGCCTATCAATACAGTCAGGGTTTAGGTGAGATTGCCACTTTTCTAGTACCAAACCTATATGGAGGCGCCTCTTCAGATCGGTTTCCTGAAGGGAAGTCTCAAATAACAGACGATCTTTTCAAAGCTGGTTTTTCTGGAGCTCAAACACAGGGCTTTATGGCGCAGTTAGATCAACAAGGCATCCTGCGCCCGTATTGGGGGGATAAACCTAGCACAGCAGGATCCTGGTATTTCGGCGCAATCGTGATGTTTCTATTCGTACTTGGTTTATTCATAATCAATACCAGATTCAAGTGGTGGATTCTGAGTGCCTCTTTCCTTTTCATTTTCCTTTCTTTCGGCAAGAACTTTCCCATGGTATCCGATCTGTTTTTTGATCATTTTCCAATGTATAACAAATTCAGATCTGTAGACTTTGCCCTTGCAGTGCCTGCATTTTTAATTCCTTTGCTGGCCTTTCTGGCATTGAATGAACTGATTACTCAAAAGGACGTCAGAAAGGACCTATCAAAAAGATTGATGCAATCATTTTATATTACTGCTGGTTTTCTGATGATAATTTTGATATTTCCCACGCTGATTTTCGATTTCAAGGCTTCCTATCATGCTGAAGTTATGGCGCAAATTGCGAAGACGTATGACATTAGCATATCGAATTTAATAAGCAACGGACTGGTAGCAGACCGAATCTCATTGGCGCGTACCGATGCTTTAAGATCGCTGATTTTCATTCTAATTGCATTCGGATCGATCTGGTACATGATCAAATCGAAAATTAAGACCGAAACGGCAGTGCTCATTATTGGAGTGTCTATTTTAATTGATATGTGGGGAGTAGACCGCCGATACTTAAACAACACAAATTTTTACGATAAAGATCAGCTCGCTCAGAGTTTTCAGCCATCAACGGCAGACCAGCAGATCATGGCGGATCCAGCACTCGATTATCGCGTACTCGATCTTAGCAAAAGCAACCCATTTTTTGACGCGGCGCCATCCTATTTTCATAAATCGGTTGGCGGAAGGCACTCTGCCCGTCTGCGACGTTACGATGAACTGATCACCGCCCAGTTTAATGGCAAGTTGAACGAACCGGTTTTAGATATGTTGAACACCAAATATTTCATCGTTCCTGATAGTGTATCAGGCAAGTTGAAACCTGTATTGCGAACTTCTGCATTAGGAAATGCTTGGTTTGTACATAATGTAAAGTATGTTGAAGGGGCCGATGCCGAGATGAATGCGATTACGTCCTTCCACCCGAAGGTCACGGCAATTGTTCAGAACGATTTTGCTGCACTAGTTGGAAAACTTCCTCTGAATGCAGATACTACAGCTTCAATTGAACTGTTGAAATACCATCCAGACAATTTGCTTTATAAATATAAAAACAGTGAAGATGCAGTAGCGGTGTTTGCTGAAATATGGTACGACAAAGGCTGGAACGCTTACCTCGATGGTATAGAAGTGCCATACTTTAGAGCAAATTACATCCTTCGAGCGCTAAAGCTCCCAGCAGGAGAACATGAAATAGCGTTCAAGTTTGAACCAAAATCTTATTTAATTGGTGACAAGATTTCACTTTTTGCTTCGTTAGCGTTGGTAATCACAGGCGTGTTCGCTTTTTATAAAAGAAGAAAACAAATAGTAAAATAGTCTAAGCCCTTTTTTAAACATCGATGCCAAATGAAGTTTGAATCTCCCCCCTAACCGCGACGAGTTTTTACACATTCAAATTGATTAATGAGGTTAAAGCAGACATAGCGACACCATTGATTTTTATCGGATAATCCCGCGATATTTAGTTTTTGCAATTGCTATTTGTTTTTTAATGAAATATTCTGGTTGATATGAGGTTTGTACTGAAACTTTTCAAATACCGCTCAACTATGTGTTTTATGGCTGTTTCCTTCGGGCGGAGCCAAAGCAGACACATAGCAGACTCGAAGCAGACTCGAAGCCAGGACGTAGAAGAGGCAACTAGTAATAAACTAGTAACACTGTTCTCTGTGGTCTGAAATAGGGAAATGTAGTAGTATTTAGTAGCATAATTAGAAGCAGCATTGTTTGATTGCTGAAACGAACCTACAATACTGCTGTTTAAAAAAAGCAGGTTTTATATTTAAAAAGGGTTAACTGCACACTTAAAATCGCTATGTGTACACTTAAAATGTTAACTGTAGACTTAAAGTGGTTAAGTGTACACCTAGACTGGATATAATAATCTCTGCAATCAGCTGTTCCAAAGAACCTTCGTCCTTTGGAACAAATACTAATTGCTTCATACTGTGAATGACAGCATGCTTAGGAGAGAACGCTTCCGTATCATTGATTTCTTATATTTGGGTATATAGTAGTAAAGGCAATTGAAAAATATCAATTGGGGACAAGGAACAAAAAATATTTTTCCTTAAAGGTCTACATACTCATAAGTATACTTATATGCTCCATCATCCGAGCCAGATATTGGAACAGCTTTCCTAACATGAGTAACCGGAAAACCCTCATTTTCGTATTTATAGGTATTTGAAATATCCAGATAGCTACCATTACCATTAGAGGTCCTTTTTCAAGACATTGTTTGTGAAATCTTTCTCCACCATGTAAAAGGCCTCATGGAGAAACATTTTATCACCATCAAAGGTATATGTGACCCCAGACTCAATAGAATTACTGAGGATGCAATTTTAAAGCGCATAAATTTATATTCGACTAAGGGTAGCGTTAAAAGTTGTATCTTTCTAATGTTAACCTCCAATTTCTAAGTAACCAAATATCACCACGAAATGAATCTTATTACCAAAAGTATACTCACTGCAGTTTTTCTTTTAACAACAATTAATTCCGCGTTCTCTGCAGATGTCACCATAAAAATTACCAAGCGCTACTTAAACCTTCCTGTTTCTCAAAAACAAGATCAAGGCAACATGAGATTTGATATTGGCGGTGAACAAGAGCGCTCGTTCAGAATTAGACTGGCCGCTAACCCTGAATATTGGGTCTTTACAGATGTATCTGCACTGAAAGGAAAAACGATTAAAATTAGTTACGATGGGAAAGCGGATGGTTTACCGAAAATCTACCAAGACGACCAGATTAATGGTCAGGATTCTTTATACCAGGAAAAAAATCGTCCCCAATACCACTTTACTACAAAAAGAGGATGGATCAATGATCCGAATGGAATGATATTTTATGAGGGTGAATATCACCTTTTTTATCAGCATAATCCATATGAGCGGGAATGGGAAAATATGTCTTGGGGCCACGCAGTTAGTCATGATATGGTTCATTGGAACGAGTTACCGGTCGCACTGAGCCCCGATAGTCTAGGAACAATGTTTTCAGGCTCTGCAGTTATTGATTACAACAATACCGCTGGTTTCAATAAAGGTAAAACACCTGCAATGGTTGCGTTATACACTGCTTTTACCAAAGAGAAACAGATTCAGTGTGTGGCTTATAGTCTTGATAAAGGCCGTACATGGACGAAATATGAAAAGAATCCGATAATTGATTCAAAGTCAAGATGGAACAGCGTAGATACACGTGACCCTCGGGTTTTCTGGTATAAACCAGGAAAGCATTGGGTGATGGTGCTCAACGAACGTGATGGCCATTCCATTTACACCTCACAAAACCTAAAGGAATGGAACTATGAAAGTCATACCACAGGTTTTTGGGAGTGCCCTGACTTATTTGAACTGCCAATAGATGGAGATAAAAACAAAACTAAATGGGTAATGTATGGCGCATCTAACAGCTACATGGTCGGCTCATTCGATGGCAAGACATTTACACCTGAAGCTGGAAAATTCTATTATGTAACGGGTACTATTTACGCCGCCCAAACATTTACGAATATGCCCGAAACAGATCCACGAAGAATTCAGATTGGCTGGGGAAGGGTGCAACAACCAGGAATGCCATTTAATAACATGATGTTGATGCCCACCGAACTCACTTTACGAACTACTAAAGACGGTCCCAGATTATTCTCTGAACCTATTAGAGAAACGCAACAATTGTTTGAGAAGCTGAAATCCTGGCCTGTATTAACCTCTAACGAGGCAAATAAAAACCTTAAAGAATTTTATAATTCAGACCGTTTCAGGATGAAAGCCTCCATCAAGCTCTCGCATGCAACCAGTGCAGGTTTTAATCTGTTTGCACAACGCGTATTAGATTATGACATGAACAACAATACCATCAATGGCGTTTTTTACTCGCCGGAAAGCATTATTGGCATGGAGTTAACTGCAGACATCTACGTCGACAGGACATCAATTGAAGTATTCATTGACGGTGGAAAGTATTCTTATTCAATGGAACGCAGACCAGATAAAAACAATACGGAAGGTCTGCATTTCTGGGGCAATAACATTGAAGTTAAAAATCTGGAAGTTTATTCTGTTAAATCAATTTGGAAATAGAGTACGTCATTAACGTAATACAACTCTTTAACATCTTTTACAGGCCTCAAAATTTTGGCATCAACCAACTCATTAACATATAATGGAGTTAGTAAAACATATGATCACTAAACAACTATCTGTTCATGTTTTTAGTAAAATTGAACACGAAAATGATTACAATTCCAAATAGGCGCTATATTTTTCCTTTCTAATTTTTTTATTTCACTGTAAACATCGTTAAGTTGTTTAAATGAATAACTTGTTACTTTTTTACTCATCAAATTTGAATAGTTAAACTTGAAAAATAAGAATAACATAAATTGGGGTGAATACTCTTAAAAATACGTCTGGAACAGAATATTAGATTGATAATCAATTACTTGAGATACAAAAGTAACAAATAAAGTTATATTTCGCAGACAGAGTTAGCCCCGATTAGTTCGAGTGGAGCTTTTTATTTGCACACGAATTGCACAAATATTGGCCGTTTATTTCCTAAGCAAGCATGTTCTTGGCATGAACAGCGCTTTCCATTTCCAAGCCCACATACTATTCTCCATTCGGCGCTTCCAGACCAACATATTTCTTTTTGATATTATCTTCCATACAGTAGTGATCCATAAAATCTATCAGCTTTACACCCGCCCAGTGCTGGATCTGGTCCCAGCCTTCCACACACTTAAAATCAAATACGATCTCTGTTTTTGGTAAAGCCCTGATCTCATCAAGGCTTATCTATAATAAACTGTCGTCGGTCCTTTGGTTTCTTTTGCGATTCTGGTGATGAGCGCATCGGCTTGTGGACAACTGGAACATCCCTCTGAAGTAAACAGCTCGACTACCGCAAAACCTTTTTGCTGATCCAGAACAGTATCAGGATTTTTTTCTTAGGTGAAGGCCACCAAGATAATCCTGGTAGCAAGTAAAGACAATGAAGTTTTTCTGATCATAGATTTTGTATTTACCTGCTTAGTCGTTTTCCTACGTTAAGCCTTACATAAAAATACTTTATTTTTTCTGTAAGGTATCGGGGAGAGGCCCGACTAAGGGGCATACCTTAAAAACAAAAACATGAAAACCAATGTTTCATTTTCTATTATCCAGGATATGAACGACAGTATCATGAAAGCATATGGTGTCAATTTCAGAATGGATGACGAAACATTTGCCAAATACAAAACTTATGGTGTGGATTTGGATGTTAATAATGTTAATACGCGCCATACTTTACCTGTCTCGGCAACTTATATCATCGGGCCGTCCGGTAAAATCAAGTTCTTCCACTTTGACACCAATTATCAAAAGCGAGCTTCCATTAAAAACTTATTAACCGAGTTGTAGTCTATAAATGTTCTGGTGTTGATCAGCAAAATGTTTAACCACCATTTTGTTGATCAGCATACTTTGCTACTAATAAGATCTTGCGGATACAATACCCGGCCGAAGGTATCTTTAGTTCAAGATTGTTAGCAATGCCATCCCAGTTAGGGTAGAAAACAACTATGAATGCTTAATCTGAAACATTATCCAAGATTCTCTGTTGCTCAAGATAGCCGACTACAAAGATATCATTCGACTTCAAGTCGATTTCCTGGCCAGCTTCCAAAATGAAACACAAATCGAATGCTATACATCGAAAATTAACCCAGTTACAGGCAACCTCCATTTGCGGTAATGATATTTCTTCCTCCTGTCTGTACGTGTCAGCCATGACAATTGCCTACGCAGGTCAATACGCATGGATTTCCCTGCTGATTGTAGCATTCGTTTTATTCCTATTTCGCAGGATATATGGAGAAGTCGTAGGTGCATTACCGCTAAACGGTGGTGCCTACAATGTGCTGCTGAATACCACCACCAAGCGTACAGCATCTTTTGCGGCTTGCCTCACCATAATGTCTTATATGGCTACTGCGGTAATCTCCGCTTATGAGGCGATGTTCTATCTTCATTACCTCATCCATATATTACCGCTGATATGGGCTACAATCTTTGTGCTGGCTATTTTTATGGTCTTGACCATTACTGGAATCGGTGAATCTGCCATCGTAGCTGTGGTTATATTCATTATTCACCTGGTGTCGCTCAGTCTGTTGGTATTCATGTGCGGATGGTTCCTGCTAAACAACGGCCTGGATGTTTTTGAGCTAAACTGGCACTCCCCGGTTCGTTCGGGAGGCATCATTACTGCTCTTTTTTTGGGTTTCTCTGCAGCAATGTTAGGCATATCGGGTTTTGAGAGTTCTGCAAATTTTGTCGAAGAACAACAGGACGGTGTATTTCCCATGACCCTGCGCAATATGTGGTGGGTAGTTAGCTTTTTTAATCCTGTAATAGCCTTGCTTGCACTGAGTATCATTCCGATCCTCTCTATTAGCGACCATCAGGAATCCCTGCTTTCATTTCTTGGTCAGACTGCAGGAGGCAACTGGTTGAGCTATCTAATTTCTGTGGACGCGGTACTGGTACTGGGAGGCGCAGTATTGACTTCTTATGTTGGGGTTACAGGTTTGGCTGAACGTATTGCCCTGGATAGAATCCTGCCCAATTTTTTATTAAAAAAGAACGCACGTGATGTTAGTTACCGGATTGTTATTGGTTTCTTTTTCTTATGCGTTTCTATATTATTAGTTACCCGCGGTAATCTGGCTAACCTTGCTGGCGTATATACCTTTTCGTTTTTGGCGGTAATGGCATTATTTGGCCTGGGCAACCTGTTGCTGAAAGCTAAGAGAAAACGTTTACCCAGACCGGAAAAGGCGGCTGTGCTTTCGGTAGTCGCGGCAATATCTTTTATAGTAATTGCATTTCTGGGCAACATACGGCTTAATCTTTTATCATTTTACGTATTTATTAAATATCTGGTGCCCGCGATGTTGCTGATTTTGATCATGCTTAACAGGGCGCTGTTGATGAAATGGATCATTTATTCTATTCGGTATCTTAATGAACCCTTGCGTAAACTCATTTTGGGGAATGTGAGGTTACACCGCATTCTGGTGAAAATCAATTCACAGGAACTCGTTTTCTTCACACGGGGCGACAATGTGTCGATTCTAAACCGTGTGATGATCTACGTAGAAGAAAACGAAGTGACCAAAAAATTAAAGATTGTACACCTGGCTAATGCGCAAAGCAACAATGAGAATTTAAAAAGGGACATTGAGGTTTTGGACAGGGCATATCCGGACATCGATATTGATTTTGTAGAGATAGAAGGACACTTTGGGCCAGACATTATTGACGAACTTTCTAAGCGCTGGGATATTCCAAAAAATTTCATGTTCATTGGCTCGCCGGGGGATCGGTTTCCTTATCGGGTCTCGGAACTGGGCGGTGTGCGCTTGATTATGTAGGTAATAGATTCGTTTAATTTTCATCACTTGCGAGAGCGACTGATGACGTTACAAATCCATTAAAGAATTGTATATAATGTCAGCCATCTACTATAACTTCCAACGCGGACACTATCTGCTGCTTCTCAATTAGAAATGTAGATTTCCTGCAATTGTATGCAATTTTCATGATCGGTCCCATCTTAAAGCCAATTTTTTTGAAGGCAAGACCGGAGGCTTACTTTCGTACGGTGAATAATTACCCAGAAGTTGGAAGGGGTTACTTTTAGTCAACACAGATGAATTCCGTTGCCTTATCCATGTGCTGCATGCTGAACACAGCAAACCATAAGGCAGGGGCCTCTGCATACATTGTTTGAGTACCTGCTGAAATTCCTTGCTGATTAGGTGGTCTTGGTGCTACTGATAAATAGGGACATGGTAAAGCCAATTCCGCCAAGCAAAGCTACCCCGGTAACTTGCCTCAAACTGGCGCCTTCTGGCTATGCGCCCATTCCCGTTTTAACCATTAGCCAGGTAAAAAACAAAATACCTGTAAACTTGCCTATGATCAATCCTGCGGCTACCCCAATAGAGACCGGATTGATCACTGAAGTCAGAAAATCTGCACCGATCACAATTCCAGAATTTGCCAGGGCAAACAGCGGCATGACACCAAAGGCAACCCAGGGATGTAAGGCATGTTCGATCTTTTGCAGTGGGGTCTCCGCTGCGAGACTCAGGTTTTTGACATGTTGTATGGTCTTGTGTTCCTGGGGAGTAGTGAGTGTACTGTTATTGGGAATTTCCTTTTCAAATTCATGGGTCAGCTTTTTGAGGTTATCGGAGTAAACTACCTCATCAATTTTGGTAACCGCCGGAATAGTAAAAGCAACCAACACACCTGCTATGGTGGCATGAACACCGGAGAGTAAAAACCCAATCCAGATACTGATCCCGATCACCAAATAGAATATGCTGCTTCTTACGCCCAGCCTGTTGCCCGCAACCAAAACTGCCAAGAAGATTCCGGCAACGCCAAGTGCTGTGAAATTCACTTCTAAGGTATAGAAAAATGCGATGACTAATACTGCGCCAAGATCATCAGCAACGGCCAGTGCAGACAAAAATACTTTTACTGAAGAAGGAATGTGCTTGCCTGCCATGGAGAGCAGGGCCAGCGCGAAAGCAATATCGGTAGCCATCGGTATTCCCTAGCCATGGTCTGCATCAGTACCTTTATTGATCATAAAATAGATCAATGCCGGTACGATCATCCCACCTAAAGCTGCACTCATCGGCAGTGCCGATTTTCTGAATGAAGAAAGCTCTCCATCCATAAATTCTCTTTTTAGCTCCAGTCCTATAACAAAAAAGAAAATAGCCATTAGCCCATCGTTAATCCAGATGTGCAGAATATGACCGAGCACATTAGTCTTAAAGCCTATAGAGAAGTTAATCTCCCAAATATGGTGGTACATTTCATGCCAGTCAGAATTGGCCCAGATAATGGCGATAATGACACTAATCAGCAAAACAATCCCACTGATGTACTCTAAATGTATGAACCTGCTTACCGGGGCGATGATTTTTTCTATCGGAGTCTTGTTAGTCATGAATTTAAATTAGTCGGTTACCATTGATCTGTATTGCTATTCCCAGCATCTTTTGCATTAAACAACAGA
The DNA here is from genome assembly GCA_014377665.1 of Pedobacter sp. GTDB lineage: Bacteria > Bacteroidota > Bacteroidia > Sphingobacteriales > Sphingobacteriaceae > Pedobacter. Next base: position 38,796 of record JACMPF010000190.1, read on the forward strand.
TCCTTGCCAACTTTTCGACTCAGCTAAAAGAATGCTCCTGATTCACCCATAACAATCTCAGTAGCTACGCCCACAATATTGCCTGTTCCGATGCGGCCTTTTGACGATCGCAAATGACTGAAATGAACTGACTCCTTTTTCGGAACCCTTACCATCAAACAAGAGCTTCACCATCTCTTTTAAGTAGCGTACCTGTAAAAACCGCGTAACGATAGAAAAATAGATCCCTGCACCCATGCAGAATACAATTAAGTCATTGCTACAGATCAGGTCATTAATTGCGTTAATAATTTTCTCCATGGAATGTTTTTCAAATTATCGCATGCTCTAAAGTAACTGATTTTTGTGCTTAAAATAAGGAAAATCGTTGATTTTAACAAAAAAATGGCTTTCCACATACTCCTTTAAAGTTTTAGTACCTTTGTCGCAATATCAGTCACCAGCAATGCTATTGCTGAATCTGGAAGCACAGGTTCTCCTCCTAAATGCAACTGTTTGACTTTTTTCATCATTCTAAACCCTTTAACATCGGTTGAAGGAGCCGGTATCAATGGAATTTTGACAGCGTTTTGCTGGCAAAGTCTTGTTCTTGATAAAATTTACTGGATATGAATAATATTTTGGATCAAACGATTTTAGACAACACTATCTACCGGTGGTTAATTGCATTAGCAATGATCACTTTGCTATACCTGACAATTAAGCTTTTTAAAACATTTATATTGAAAAGAGTAAAAAAATGGGCCCAAAACACCAGCACAAGCTGGGATAATTTTGTTGTTGCCCTTGTGGAGACTTCAGTTATCCCGTTGCTGTACATCAGTTCCTTTTATTTTGGGTTAATGACTTTAAAATTAGATGATAAAATAACAAATATTCTGCATACTGCCTACCTGGGCGCATTCACTTTTTTCCTTTTGAAAATAGTCAGTTCCGCGTTCAAAAAGTTTATATACTCTTTCATTCGCCGCGAGGAGAGTAACGAAGATAAGCAAAAACAGGCTGCAGGTTTAATCATTATTGCAAACATTGTCATCTGGATTTTAGGAATCATCTTCCTGATAGACAACCTTGGCTATAACGTAACGACATTAATCGCTGGCCTTGGTGTTGGGGGTATTGCGATCGCCCTGGCAGCTCAGGCTGTTCTAGGCGATCTATTCAGTTATTTTGTGATTTTTTTCGACCGCCCTTTTGAAATAGGAGATTTTGTAGTAGTGGGCGATGATAATGGTGTCATCGAATATATCGGTATCAAGACCACACGCATCCGAACCTTAAGCGGAGAGCAACTAGTTTGCTCAAACACGGATCTTACCAATTCCAGGCTCCATAATTTTAAAAGGATGGAAAAGCGGAGGATCGTCTTTTCGCTCGGAGTCACCTACCAGTCAACACATCAGCAGCTGGCTGAAATACCGGCATTGGTCAAAGATATTATTGTCTCTAAAGCAAAACTTCAGTTTGACAGAGGGCATTTTTCCGGATATGGAGATTTTAGTTTAAACTTTGAATTTGTCTATTATGTTCTTGATTCTGACTATACCATTTACATGGACAATCAGCAAGCGGTTTACCTTGAGATATTCGCGCAGTTTGAGAAAAGAGGAATTGAGTTTGCATATCCTACCCAGACCCTGTTTGTTGGACATGAAACTCCAAAATTGGCAAATACAGCCATTTAAATGATCAACTGAAAGAACCCAAATTTATTCTGATTTGGATTGTGTAGGTATGGTTAACCGCCAACGCTTTTACCGCATTGCGTTCAATAAATCGACAGCCTTGTTTAAAAAGTAATGTATTTTTTGGTCATGATCCAGCTTGAGGTCTGTCCCGTTAAAAGTCATTGATGCAGCCCTCAAATCATTTGCCTCTTGCGTTAGCTCGGGAAATTTTTGTCGTTGTATCTTTCGCAAAGAGTTGCTAAGTATCTTGGCCGCGTGTTTCAAATAATAAGATTGTGTGCTAAATAACTTCGTATTTTCGATTCGCTGAATATCAGATTCTGCAACGATAAGATCCGCATATTGAAATTCATATCCTGTAGAAAGCGCTATTGCATCTATCGCCCTTTTTAATTTTAATAGCGCTATACCAAGGTATTTGCGATTAAAATTGATCTTGGGCTGCGTGTTTACATAGTTAACAAATTCCTTGATGGCAGTTCTCTTCCGCAGTTCTTTGGTATATATAACCTTTTCCCTAAGTGGTATGTTTTTGTCAATCCTAAAGAAGCTGACATAGATCAGCGAACAGAGAAAAAATAGCAGGGAGAAGACGATTATCAGCTTTATTACGGGTATGGATTTTTTTGTCGCACTCATAATTTTATGCTTTGAATATTACTTAGCTGGTTCGGCATTATTTTCCTTAATGTCTTCCACCTCTAATTCTTTGATATACTGCACTTTTAGATGATCGTAAAGCGAATGTTTATCTATTAGAATGGAGACAACACTAGAGATCATTCCTGCCAGGATCAGATGGAAGATCACACTATGCCGGTTGGTCATTTCCAGCACCAAAATGGCAGAAGTAAAGGGTGATCTGGTTACCCCTGTTAAAAAGCCAACCATGCCCGAAAGGATCAGCAGATTCGTATTTGTTTCTGAAAGCTCAAACCAGCCTGAAACCATCGAACCAATACTTGCTCCGGAAGCTAGGGCAGGCGCAAAAATACCGCCTGAGGCACCAGTTGTAAAAGATAACACAGGTCCGATTATTCTCAATATCGGCGTATACCAGCTCACATATTTATCATCAGAAAACAGCACGGTTTGCATGATATCCTTCCCAGAGCCCAGGATATCATAGCTAATAAATGTCGCAAGTGTGCCCAAAGTCAGCGCACAGCAGCCTACATACAATACATGCTGATGGGTAAAGCGAAACCGCGACTTCCATTTTAGAATAACCAAAATCACTTTTGACATGGAACTTCCCAGCAGACCAGAAATAATGGCGACCAATGCTACACCAAAAAAAATATAGCCTGACAAATCAAAAATCTTTGGATAACCCAAATAGAGGTAGGGGCCTAAAATGCCCTGAGCAGTTAGACCTGCAATAATCACAGAAGAAAAGATCGCCGTCTTAAAATAACTGAAATGGGTTTTAGTCAACTCTTCGATAGCGAAAACGATCCCTCCTAAAGGAGTATTAAAAGCAGCCGCCAAACCTGCCGCCGCACCTGTTACTATCATATTTTTCTTGGCAACCTTCGGCCACCACCCCGGTAAAAGATCATTGACTTGCTTAAAAACCGAGGCTGCGATTTGTATGGTAGGGCCTTCTCTTCCTATCGCCCCGCCACCCATAGCCATCACCAGGCTGGAGGAAATCTTAATCATCATCACTTTGACACTCAACAAGCGGCTTACTTGTTTATCGGTCTTAGGGCCTGTAATTTGTATCGCCGCAACTACCTGCGGAATACCGCTGCCTTTGGAATAGGGCGCAAAACGTAAAACCAGCCACCAGGCAAACAGAAAGCATACTGGCATTAGTATAAACAAAGCCCAGGCATACTGATGATACAAATATCTGGTGACAGATTCAGCCATTAAAAAAAGCTTAGTATAGACCACAGCGATCAGGCCGGTAATGATGGAGGCCACCCAAAATGGAATGGCCTGCAATACACTTTTTTTGTAGGCATGATTGTTTAACCTGTCGAAAGCATTTTTTAAGTAATAACGAATATTTTGAATCAAGCTTTTTAACATATTATGAATCCGGTATATTTAAAAAATTGATAATCCCCTGTGCGGACCACATGGGGGTGAGCGAAAACCAGGTTTTGCTAATTAGTCCTGCAAACCTACGTAAATAAATTTTAAGGCTTTTGAACTGCGGATAGTCGCGAATATAGGTTTGCCCATTCAATGGGCAGGAATGAATACATCCAAACGGAACTCCGGGCAGTGGAGAAGTTCATTGGAAGCTATATCAATTTCGAGCCGGAAAGAATCCCAGTTAATAGCACTCACTTTATCGGTGGGTACTAGATTAAACTCATCTCTATCAAAAACATGTGGGATCACCCAATAGGATATTGTTTAGTTGCCCGTTTCCACCAGGAAATCCTCAGTTTCGCCCACCATTCCGTTACTCCCTAGTGCATGCAAACTAATTTATATCTGGTTAGAAAAAGTATTGACTAGCACGCATGCTAAAGTTAGAAATTTAAACGTATAAATGCCAATTTGTTTCTCGCCAACTCTTTCTGCTATTTTCTAGCAGATTTGGGACCAAGTATAAGAAACACCCTTTTGCCTTCCAGTTTGGGAAGTAATTCTACTTTGCCTACATCTTCCAGAGCCTGGCAAATTTCAGGAGTAAGATTTCGCCCCTGTCCTTGTAAACAATAGAGCTGCCCTTAAAATGCACAAAACTACTTACTTTTTCCCCACTCTGGAGGCAAGCAACGGTATGTATAATTTTAAATTGAAAATCGTGATCGTCTGTCTTTGGACCGGAACGAATGTCCTAAATGATAGTTTGCTTGGCTTTAGCCTTGATTTCGTTTTCTTTCTTCTTCTTCTCGAACAGAATTCGCTATAATCCATAACCCTTCATACCCGCGTAACCTCTTTAGGGGATATTTCTACCAAGACCAGGTCTTTTTCTCCAGCCATTTCCAGAGCCTGTGTCAGCAGTTATATTTCCGGTTCTATGTTTTCTCCGGCCAGACTTACCTCAGAAGAGGTAATGAAATGATTGATCTTGTGTTCTGCTTCTTTCTTTTTAAAGGGTATACGTACACCTCTGTTTTATCTTGCTTTTTTTAATACCATATTTGAAAAGATTTAATGGATAATAAATAAACTTTAGTAAAGATTTGTAAGCCATATGCCCAAACACCGAATTTCCGGCACTTTTGAGCATAAAAATTAAGTAGATGACTTTAATGTTAGATTTATTAGGTTACAAAAAATACTAACCGTCGCAAATGGACTCCAGTAGAGAGGACACCAGAAAAGGGGTATACAAATTGTATTCCGCAAAAGAAGGCTGATGGCCTACTTTAACCGTATACGCGGCCTGATTTCTAGCCAGAACCTTAAACATATCCTCATCGGTCTGGTCATCACCTGCGCACAATATAAAATCGTATTCGGTTGCATCCAGTATTCTGGCTGTAGCCAACCCCTTATTGATCCCTTTATTTCTAACCTCAATGACTTTATGACCATTCAGCACATCTAAAGGCATCTGCAGAGTATACTCAACCAATTCCTCATGCAAATCCTTAGCCCTTCTGTTAGCTAGAAAAGGGTCCGCATTACGGTAATGCCAGGCCAAAGAAAAGTCTTTTTTCTCAATGAAAGAATTTGGACTTCTAAACACGTAATGTTCCATGATTTTTTCAATCTTCTCCTTCCATGAGACTGACTCCGAGAGGGCTTCGTTCATCCATTTCCCGCCGTTCATTCTAGTTTTTGCGCCATGTTCGGCAATCAGTCCTATTGGCAGATGCCCCAGCCACTTACCCAAGGTACCGCTATCCCTGCCGCTAACTATGTACACATCATTATTGGGGACATCTGAAAGCCTTTCTAGGAGCTGAAGCAACTCCAAAGGTGGCGAGGCTTTAGATGGATCCTTTGAAAAGTTTACCAGTGTTCCGTCATAGTCTAGCAAAAAAAGCCGCCTATAACTGGACCCGTAATCCCCAAGCATAACCGCTCTAGCAAAATTATCAAGGAATTTAACCTCAAACTTTAACTGTAATGCTTTGACCTGATCGAGCTGGCCAAAAAAGTCAACTGCCCAGGTATTCACATCATACTTCTGAACTAAATGACGCATGCTCTGCATACGAGTACGCTGCTCATCCTCTGACATTCCAAGCCCAATTGCAATCATCTCGGCAATCTCATCTGCATCATTGGGATTGATCAGCAGCGCATCTTTCAGCTCTGCTGCAGCGCCAGCCATCTCACTAAGGATTAGCACTCCTTTTTCGTCCTTCCGTGTTGCAATGAATTCTTTAGACACCAGGTTCATGCCATCACGAAGTGGAGTAATCAGCGCCACATCACAGGTAGCATACAGTGCCACCAGTTCGTTAAAATCAAGATGATCATACTGGTAAATCACAGGCTGCCAAGAAATATTACCCATAGAACTGTTGAGGTTTCCAATGTATTCATCAATCAATTTCTTTTTTTCCGAATATTTTGTGATGGTATCCCGAGATGGAACGATCACAAGTACGAATACGATATTTCCCTTATATTCGGGGTATTGTTGTAAAAACCGCTCATAAGCAATTAGCCGGTTATAAATTCCTTTAGTGTAATCCAGGCGATCCACAGAAAAAATCATCTTTTTTCTGTCCTTCATTTGCTGATATTTTTGTCTCAGTGAACCCACACCAGGATGATCAAAAGCATCGTTAAAAAGATCAAAATTTATGCTAATGGGAAAAGCATCTACTTGCACCTGACGGTTCCCCCATTGAATGTACTGATCATCGTGAGCTGTTTTTAACGTCATGTCCACTGTCTTCAGAAAATGAGCTACATATTCAGAGGTATGAAAGCCGATAAGATCCGCTCCAAGCATACCCTCAAGCATAGCCTTTTGCCAGCGTTTTGGGATAACTCTGAACAGCTCATAGGATGGGAAGGGGATATGCAGGAACAATCCGATGGTCAGATCAGGAAACTTTTCCCGGAGCATCCCCGCCAGTGGAAGCAGGTGGTAATCATGTATCCAGATGACATCCCCCGCACGGATCTCAGAAGAAAGTTCCCTGCAAAAAGTTTTATTCACGTTTATATAAGCTTCAAAAAAAGAAGGGTCATAATCTGCAAAAGACGGAAAATAGTGAAAAAGCGGCCAAAGCAAGGAGTTAGAGAACCCGTTATAGTATTGCTCATACTCTTCTTCATTTGGGAATACCGGGAGATAATGATAGTCGGACTGTGTTAGATCAATCTTATCCCATTCTTGCTCAGCCACTCCCGGGACACCTGCCCAGATCCGTTCGGAGAAAACTTCCTTACCATCACCATTTAAATACGCCTCAACTGCCGAAATCAACCCGCCTGAGGATTGCCGGGATTGATATTCATTTTCCTTTTTTTCAATGGTAAGAGGTAATCGGTTGGAAACTATGAGTAATCTTTTCTGCATAATTAATGGGGTTAAGATGTAAGATCCGGCAAGCACATTTACTGAATGTTATTCCAAATGCACCGGAACTGCCTGAAAGAATTCCTTAAAGGAAAAGGCAAAAAATACCGCTTGAAATCAGCGACTGAGTTGCAAAGGTACTGATTTTATTTTTAACATCTTTTTAATGGGCTTTTGAAGGAGGGATTTTATCGCTTAAGTGAGTGGATTAAAATGTAAAATATTACTTTTAATTTAATCGAATACCTATGAGAAATACTTTAATTAAATTATATTTTTGTCTGCTCCTCAGCCCACTGATGCTGGTCGCCCGTCAGGACACCATACAACTAAAACCGGATACTACACGAAACGAACAGCTTAATAACGACCTGAACAAGGTAAAACAATTGTCAGCCAAAAGGTTTTTCCGATTCGCTCAAGAGATCCTATCTGCAGGAACAGGTTATCAAACTTGGCGTAAACGATGATGCCAAAAGAGCCGCGCTTCTTCTCGAATTAAATGCGCTTAAAAAGCGGGACGCTCTTCACCTGTCTCAGCAGAAACAAAGGATAGATGCATTGAGAAAAATTGTCAAAGGGGCACCGGGGGTATATCGGAATGACACCCTGTTTTACATGTACAGCAGACAAGGTAGTTTTTCAGCAATCGACCGGGCCGAGGCGGCTAGCTCCAGGATGGAGAAACCTGAGCAGAGCCTTTCTTTCAAAATGGATTCCATAAAGATAAAAGCTTCCGAAGAAACTACGGATTTTACCTATAAAGGTAGCCTGCTGATCTCTGTTTCAGATCAGCAAGCACTTTGGAACCGCACAACTCAGGCAGAACTTGCCGGCCAGCTGAAATCAAAGATCGGAGCTGCTATAGTTAAGTACCAGAAGGAAACGAGCTGGCAGGTACTTTCCTGGTGCTGATCGCGGCAAGCCTAAAAGACAGTTCAGGCCGCATTTTATCAAAAATTCCACCTGCAGATGATAATTCCTGTAATCGCTTATCCGGCAGCAGGAAAAGCCGAAAATTTGACATTTTGACTTTTGCCTGGTCAATGCTGAAATCAAAGCTTATGATTGGCTTATTTGCAGCTGAAACCAATAAACATTTCATAGCATGAAGCCTACGGTTAAAAATGAGGCGGCAATTAAAATCCATATAATGCTTGCTGGTTTCCCGGAGATACGTAAATTGGTGTTAATTATAGGAATGATTAAGTAAAGGGAGCGAACTTCGGTTTGTCTCCTTTTGTTTTACCAGTCATCTCTCAGGCTTATGGTCGAAGAAAAACGGAAAAGTGAGTAGTTAAAAACCGGAGTAAGTATTTTTCTTTTCAGATTCTGCTCAAGGAAGAAAAATTGACTGAAATATTGTATGCATAACCAATTATCATTATGAGAGAAATTTTACTAGCCATCGGGAATTTCCTTTCCTACCGTTTCAGCCTTCATGAGGACAGTGCCCGCGAATCAGAAACCATTGAGTCTATACGTAAAAATGTGGAATTCAGGGGAGCCAATCTCTGGACATTGATTTTTGCCATTTTCATTGCCTCAATCGGGCTAAATGTCAATTCAACTGCAGTGATTATTGGAGCGATGCTAGTTTCCCCTTTAATGGGCCCGATCATGGGTGTCGGACTGGGAATCGGTATCAATGATTTCGGCCTGGTAAAAAAAGGCGTAAGAAACCTGGCTATTGCCACAGTCTTCAGCATTGCCACCTCAACCCTGTATTTCTGGATCACGCCACTCCATGATGCCTCCTCAGAAATCTTGGCCAGAACCTCTCCATCCATTTGGGACGTTTTTATTGCGGGTTTTGGTGGCCTTGCGGGAATAATTGCGGTAACCCGGCGTGAGAAAAGCAATGTGGTACCGGGTGTGGCCATTGCCACTGCGCTTATGCCGCCCTTATGCACAGCAGGCTTCGGATTGGCCTCTGGCAACATTTACTTCTTTTTGGGTGCGATGTACCTCTATTTTATTAACAGTATTTTTATTTGCGTATCCACCTATCTTATTGTGCGCTACCTGAAATTTCATAAAAAAGAGTTTGAAAATAAGGCTGACGAGAAAAAAGTAAGCAGATACATCCTGATCATTGTATTGGTCACGGCCGCGCCAAGCGTCTACCTGGCTTACCGGATCGTCGACAGGAGCATTTTTGAAAACAGCGCACGTCTGTTCATCCAAAATGAAATTAATTATAAAGATACCCAAGTGATCAGCAAGAGTTACAATTACAGCAGAAAGGGAAATGAAATAGATCTACTGTTGCTGGGAACAGAATTGACACCCCTACAACTTGATTCCCTGCGCAGGAAACTACCGACATACAAACTGGGAAACACTAAACTGATCGTCCGGCAAGGTTTGAATGCTAAAAATGAACTGGACATGTCACAAATCAAAGCCAGCATACTCGAGGCTGTTTATCAAAGCGACTCGACCGGACAAAAAAGGAATGTCATCAACAAGATTGACCGGCCGATTCCGGAAATTAGCACAGAACTTAAGTCCCTTTATCCAGATATTAAAACGTACAGCATCAATAATGTGGAACTCCGGCATGTTCAAACTCAACTTAGTGATACGGTCACCCTGGCGACAGTCAGCTTTAGCAAGGGTATTTCCCGCGATGAAAAAGCACGCCTGGAAAGATGGTTGAAAACCAGACTTGGTACGGACTCATTGCAGTTGATTGTTTTAAATTAATCTCATTGTCCCCGTGAGAACTTTCCGTCGAGCGTGTCAATTAAGAATTTCATTCTTAAAATTTCCGCCTGTTGGGAAACAATGATACTGTCTGCCAGTTTCCTGACATTCCTATCCTTGATCCCTGCTCTTTTGCTGGTCATGATCGCGGATGAGTGGTGGGGAATCATAGCTTTCATATACTGCTTATCGCTAATAAATGCCTGGGTCCGCAATAGGATTAAGGTAAGTATAAAGATTCCAGCACTTGAAAACAAGATGAATCTGTTCGCCTTTTTATTAGGGTACATCATTGGCATTAGTAGAAGCATCAAAACAGTCATTGGACAGGCCATTAGGATGGACATATAAAGCCGGGTCAGACTAAAATAAATGTGGCCGATCTCATCAACATTAAGAAACATTACTGTGTACATTGACAAAACGGATAAAATTAGCATCAACGGCAGTTTTTTATAATGATTAGATTGCATGTGTGGAATATTAAGTTTAAATCTATTAACCTAACAAGGGTTACGCAGTTAAGTTTGCGAACAACATGATTCTCTGGTGTATACAGGTAAAGCCGAAGCCCTTGAAAATCGTTATGCTGGATTTGGCCGAGGACACGGTGGCAGTTCAGGCATTCAGACGTAATCACTTTAAAAATGCTCACGCAACAAACTGATAGCTCGTCTTAATTTAGTCTTTACTGTACCTAGCGGAATGTCAAGCTCTTCAGCAGCTTCAGAATGTTTATATCCCTGAAAGTATATCAGGTATAATATTTCTTTTTCAGTCGGAGGAAGGATATTGGTCAATTGTTTGATTCCAATAATCTCCGGATTAATAGTCATCTGATAGCTGGTTTCCAATTCAAACGAATGGTCTTCCAGATTTGAATTCTTATCGGCGTTGAGCTGAGCTCTGCTTCGCAAATAATCAATAGCCATATGTCTTGCCGTTGCCGCCATCCAAGTAAAGAGCCTGACGAGTGAGGGATCATAGCCGTCAATGGATTTCCATATCTTGACGAAAGTTTCCTTCAAAATATCCGCTGCTACTACTTCAGACCTCGGAATTCTGGAAATGATGTTCATTAATGCTGGGGCCTACATTTTATACGGAAGTTTAAATTTGGTTTCACAGCGCTCACGTATCCCGCTTACCAATTCCTCTTCAGCTATCCTAAGGACAACGACAGGTGCTTGAAAGTCAACACTGGGAACAGGTATGGTGATCATGGGTTTTCGATAGTAGTTTACTATATCAAATAATACTCCATTTTTTGTTAAATGGCTAATAGACGAAGAATCTAAACAACTAGATGGAGTGATGATGATAATGTAACATACAAAAAAGACCGGTTCACCATTACAACCGGCCCTATTCATCCCCTCTTAAGCCAATTAGTTCGGCATCAACACAGTATCGATGACATGAATCACCCCATTTTTTTGCATCACATCGGCAATGGCCACCTATCTCATCATCCTCAATGGTACGAAGCTCTTTCTCCACTACCCTAGGCTTACTTTGATTTTGAATATCTAAAAGATCTGAAACATTCAGGTCTATTAATCTTATGTCTTGATTTATCCTCATTTATTTTCCGAATTGTTTAAGAAAACAATAAAGAGTGAAGAATACGAATCAATACGACCGACCGACGGCTATCGTACGATAGGTTTATTATTAATTGTAGTAGGCTATTTATACCTGAGGTGAGTTATATGGATATATGGACCTATTCTATTATAGCCTGAATGAACAGAAAAGAAGGACGTTGGAACGGGCCTTCCCAGCACTTTAATAAACTGGAATAGGTACTTGAAGATAGTTATATAGAACTTTTTAAAACATTTATTCCAAATGCTAAACTAGACTTAATCTCAGGGTTATCCACTTCCCTAAAATCTACAAAAAGAAATAAAATTCACCCACTGAAGGCACTCCAAGGAGGTTTCATCGAGGAGAAAACTATTGATGAAATTATTTCGGACCTAAAAAAAGCAAGAACTTTCAAAATGTTGTCTCTCGAAGATCACCATTGCAGAGTTGAAATATGGTGCGGCTAACAGTTAGTATCCAGAGAAAAACGTTACTAAAATAATCCAGCTACAACAGCAGTTTACCTTAATACCTATCTTTAATTCATTGGATGTCTATGCAACCGAAAAAGCAAGGCTGAAAAATCAGGGAAGATGTTGGACGATTTTGAAGTGCTGATCGGGGAAACAGTGGTCGCCAATAAACTCACTCTAGTCACCAGAAATGTATCCGACTTTGATAGGTTCGAGAAAATCAGTATAGAAGATTGGACAACAAAACAATGTTGATTAAGATTTCGATCTATATATATTTAAATACTGAACCTGGTAACTCTATACCGCTGACCTTCAAGAAACATTAGAGATTTCAGTGTCTCCAAATGAAAATATCCCTAACGAGTTCTCTGTAGCGATGTCGGAAAATTTGTTCCGAAAAGACACCCTCCTCCTCAATGCAATATTTTAAGAAGCCTGCCTGGGATTTACTTAGACCCTTCGAATGGACAATACATTTAACCTCAATTTGATTATCCTCAGACATTATTAAAAGGATTCCGTTATTACTTTTAGAATCACTACTGTCCGGTAAAAACCGGAGAATAATCGAGTATGGACTGAAAGTCCATAGTTTTGCTTTCGACTGAAAGTCGCATCGTTACTCTAGTATAAAATTAGATCCACTATCATCATTTGTTTTTCTTTGATGCTCCAAACATTCATTAACCATTTCATCGGTTATATTACCAGTGCTCCAACAACCGTAACTTAGCAGTCTGTTGATAGCCATTTTCTGAAAAACTAATCTTATCTTCTCTGCTATTCCGAATCGCTTTGATGATTTTCATCTTATACCTATCAACTTCAGCAACCCTTGCACCTGGACCTTTGTAATCTTTGGAAACATAAATCTTAAGAAACTCGTAATTGCGCTTAACTTTGCCCACGCCGGTGCTAGATATAGATATCCAGATAGGCGCTTGTCACCTGCTAATTTTTTTAGCGTACAGTTACCATCGCTCAATAGTTAAATGAATAACTTTTTACTTTTGTTACTCATGAAATTTGAATAGTTACACTTGAGAAATAAAAATAACATAAATTGGGGTGAATACTCTTAAAAGCATGTCCGGAATCTACATCCATATCCCATTTTGCAAAAAAGCTTGTACTTATTGTAACTTCCATTTCAGTACTTCTCTCAAATATGTTGATGAGATGGTAGATGCGATTTGCCTGGAAATTGTGAAGAAGAAAGATCGGATTACCGATCAGGTTGGAACAATTTACTTCGGAGGAGGAACGCCCTCCATTTTAAGCGCCAAGCATTTTGAGAAAATCTTCCATGTTATTACTAAGAACTTTTCTATCTCATCCGAGGCGGAGATTACGATCGAAGCAAACCCAGATGACTTGACTGCAGCAAAGATATCAGAGTTGAGAAGACTGCCCGTCAATCGCTTTAGTATCGGCATTCAGTCTTTTTTTGAAGAAGACCTAGTTTGGATGAACCGTGCTCACAATGCCATTGAAGCCGTAACTTGTATCAAACGAAGTCAAGATGCCGGGTTTGAAAATTTAAGTATTGACCTGATCTATGGCTATCCGCTACTAACCGACAGCAAATGGCTCCATAATATTAATAAGGCCATAGAATTTGAAACTCCCCATATCTCTGCATACTCTTTAACGGTTGAACCTAGAACAGTCCTCGCAAGTTCCATAAAAAGAGGGAAAGATATACCATTAAACGATGAACAAAGTGCATCGCAGTTCATTACACTGATCGACAAGCTGACAGAAGGTGGATTTGAGCATTACGAAATCTCGAACTTTAGTAAACCTGGAAAGTATGCTGTACACAACACCAACTACTGGCGTGGCGTAACCTACCTTGGAATTGGCCCATCGGCACATGGATTTAATGGAAATGTTAGGTATTTAAACGTTGCTAACAATGCTGCATATCTGAGTAGCATGAAGTTGGGTAAAATACCGGAAACCATAGAAGAGCTAGATTTGTACGATCGATTTAATGAATACGTAATGATCTCCTTAAGGACCATGTGGGGAACAAGCCTTGATAAGATTGAGCAGGATTTTGGAAAGTTCTTCCTGGCAGACACCCTAAAAACAATAAGGAGCTTTGTCGAAAGACAATGGCTCATTAATGAGGGCAATCACCTAAAACTAACTAATGACGGGAAACTTTTTGCGGATTATATTGCCTCAGAATTGTTCCTATCAGTGGAAGATCACAGATAGTCTATGTCATCACACCAATTGTTTTACTAGTCCATTCAGGAAATAATACTTTATCATTGTGAATACCCAAATGCTTATCTGCGACTTCACTAAAAACACTTCTAAAATCAGTAGTTACGGCGAGGTCACGACCATCTTCCAGATTTTCTACAGACAAAGGGTTAATCGTTCCATGCACACGGCCTCCATTCACACCTGCACCCAATATAAAGTTACAAGATGCCCTACCATGATCAGTACCACCATTTCCATTTTGCCTAACAGTACGTCCAAACTCGGTCATAGTCATCACTGTTACATCATCTTGAAAAGTCTCCATATCTGTCCAAAATGCCATCATACTTTCACTCAGGTCGTTTACATTTCTAGCGAAAATACCCGTTTCTTTACCTTGATTAAAGTGCGTATCCCAGCCGCCTGACTCTGTAAAAGCAACTTCAAGACCTACATCCATCTTAATTAATTGGGCAATCTGCTTTAATGAGTTTCCAAGAGCTGTGTTAGGATACACGGCATTATTTGAAGGCTTATAATTTTTAATGTCGGTTTTTTGAAGCATCTTGATGGCGTCGAAGCTCTCTTTACCGGTCTCCTTCAATAAATTAGAAGAAGTTTGATCGTAGAGGTCTTCAAAGCTCTTGGCAGCCATGTTAACCGAAGCCGGATTACCCTTCATTTGCAAATTGAAGTCTTGTAGGTTATTTATGGCTACGGCAGCATTATCACCATAAAATGATCTTGGCAAAGAAGTAGTTAGGCTTATGCCTTGGAATGGCGTTGCAGCCTCATGACCGAGTAAGCCGACAGCTCTATTTAACCAGCCGCTGTCAGTACCTTTCTTAAAAGGAGTACCTGACTCCATATAATCCTGTGCATCAAAATGGGAGCGGGTATTGTTTGGTGATCCGATACCATGTACGATGGCCATCCGTTTATCCCGAAACATAGGTTCAAAGGCCGACATAGATGGGTGCAATCCGAATTTTCCATCAAGATCGATCAGCGGTTTTTCTGATGAACCTTTAGCCGCGGACATGAATAATGTTGGTCGTGCTGCTTTCAGATATTCATCTGTAAATGGAGTAACGGCCATCAAACCATCCATTGCTCCGCGCTGGAAAATACATACCATGATTTTCTTACGCTTAAATAAGCCGGGGCTTTGGGTTCCCGCCACTGCTTCTGCTAAAAAGCCAGGTATTCCGCCTATGCCTATTCCAAATAAAGCAAGGCCACCTCCTTTAATAAATCCTCTTCTTGAAGTCATGATAATGTTTATTTACGTTGAAATTCTGGAGAGCCAATGATAACGCCTACTACTTGCGCCAACATGCTATTGTTTGTTTTTTGGGTTGTTGCGGTCTTGCGTTTAGCACTGGAATCTGGTATGGCTTCTGGCATCATTCCGATTTCGCCAGCCATCATTGTATTCACCTTCGGCTGCGGTACGGGTGCCTTTTCAGCAGCTTTAGCAATTTTCATTGTCAATTCAGGATCGTTCAATAAAGGCTTTAGCCTTTCCAATGTTTTAGACAGATCGCGTTCAGGCATGATCAGTTTACTATAAGTATTTAGCGCAGCTTCAGAACTTTCAGGTTCATGGTTATTATTTAAAGCCAATAAATCTATTTTTACACCTGGTATTCGCTGAGCAGCCAACGCTAAACCAAAGTTCATTCTATTGAGTAAAGCGCCAGTGTTGATCCAATACTGGCCACGATCCGGAAATCCGGTGGGTGCTTGATAATAGTACATCTTTTGTCCCATCTTATTGATCCAATTGTACAATTGATAGGGCTGAGTAACTTGGGCATCTAATCCCCTAACAGCACTGATTGCAAGTTCAAACGGAGACTTGGTTTTCTCTCTGAGTGACTTGGCAGACCAGAACTCTGGCGCAGAAACCATTGTTATGAGTACTTGCTTGATGTCACCATCTGTACGCAAAAATGTCATAGCCATTTTATCAACCAGTTTAGGATCTGGTTGATCATTTACGAATCTTGTAGCTATTTTTTTTGAGATGAACTTGGCTGTGGCGCTATTGTGGGCAAGCATATTCAATAATTCTACCCCTTCTTCATAACCACCACCAGGTGCAAACTTCTTTCCTAATATAATTTTTTCCTCATTGTCGTGCCGTGTTGGTACGAATAGAAAATCACCATCTTTTATAAAACCATTTTTAACAAGGTTGGCTGCACCAATTCGGTCTATGACTTTTTTAAAAGCGGCGCCATAGGCACCATCTTCACCGAGAGGAGCAATTGTCCAACCAGTTAAAACTCGTGCTGCCTGAGTTACGTCACTTTGTGTGTAACCACCATCCACACCGAGTGTATGAAGCTCCATCACTTCGCGGGCATAGTTTTCATTTAAGCCCCCACCTTGTTTTCTTTGCTTAATCGCTTTTACTTGCCTTTGCTTCATACCAGACATTCCCATTTGCATTTCATCTATATCTGTGGTAGCAACAGGCTTTCCAGAACTGGTATAGTTATCTAAATAGATGAGCATTGCAGGAGATTTAGCAGTTGCCATTAGTAGGTTTGAAAATTTACCGGTCACGTTAGGACGAATCACATCCCTTTCAAACGCAGGCACATAAGCTGCACATTGATTTTTAGTGAGTGATACATTAAAATGATTGAACCAAAAGTCTGTAAGTAGCTCATGAAGCTGATTATTAGTGTAAGTAGCTCTCAGCACTTTTTGATTGATGAATTGACGGAGCAAGTCTTGCTCTTGTCCGTATCCTTTGGACTCCCTGTAGACTTGGAGCTGCTTTCTGTAAACCTTCTGATCTCCCTTTCCGATAGAATCTTTATTGATCACACCATCTTTTATAGCCATGCGTAATACTTTAGGCTGGCGTGGATATTTATTCTGAACCTCGTCATTGGTTAAATTGATATCCTTATAGGGTTCCAACATAGATTCCAATCCCTTATCGGAGAGATCACCATCTAATTGTCGTTGGTACCACTTCTCCAATCCTTCTTTTACTAATGCATCTACGTCACCGGATTTTGCGCCGTAGGTAAACCGACTAAGAAGATGAGCCGCAGCCTGTCTTTCGGTTAGCCCTGCGTGTTTATAAGGAAAAGATAACTTGTAAGGCTCATTATCCTTCGGAAAAGACGAAGTCAAAACTAAAGAAGAGAGCATTGACAAACTAGCAAAAACAATCTTAACTGATGCTTTCATACAATTAGCTTTTATGGTTACGCAGGTATGACCTTTAAAACGCAAAAAAGATTAAATGAAATATATGATAAGCAAAAGCTTAACAATAGGTTTATTCTATATTCTTCTGCTAAGGCAATTTTTCAAAGCTATTCTTTTCAATTATCCTTGACCAGATTTCCGTATATTTTATATAATTATCGGTCCACAAAAACACCATTCGGTCAGCTTCATCGATAAAAACTGATTTTCTTACTACTTTATTTAGAAAAGACTCAAATCCGGGAGTAACACTGGCTGCTTTCTCCTGATAATTTAAATCACCAAACTGAGTATCAGACAAACTATAGCTGCCAATCATCTTACCTATAAATTTTCCAGTTTTCACATCGTAAAGGCTAAGTGTATAATTCGATTTGGCAATCACTCTGGTTCTTTTAATCTGGTCAGGGCTTTCATTGCCGGTACCATTATTTGTAGAAAGATAGCTCCTCAGCTCCCAGTTTCCTACCATTTTTTGATGGAGGGAGTCGAGGTTTTGGGCAGAACCTTGC
>JACMPF010000191.1 GCA_014377665.1 Pedobacter sp.
TGCACAGATTTGTGCAGCGCTCTACATCAGGAAATGGAGGGCCATGTACGGGTGTCTGTAAGAGGTTCTAAAGTTCCGACTTCTTTTAGTTTGGGTAAAAAGTCAGAAGCGACAGACGATATATTAACCAAATAGATTAATTAGGCAAATCTGATGAAGGTTTGCTTATTTTTTTATCCCCAAAAATTATGAAATCCGAAAAGTTAACTGGTGTTACAAAGGTCATGGTCGGTATTTGCGGACTTGCCCTAATGGTCGTTCTATTAGTGCCCTTGTGGCAGATTGAACTTTCGGCGCCACAGTATCCGGAAGGCTTAGTGCTCAAAATGTATCCTCATAAGCTGGCTGGGAATGTTGATATTATCAATGGATTAAACCATTATATTGGAATGAAAACCCTGCATACTGAAGATTTTTTAGAGTTTACCGTTTTGCCCTACATTATTGTGTTTTTTGCTGTTGCAAGTTTTGCTGTTGCATTATTTTTAAAGACATATAGATGGCTATTGTCGCTTTTCTTACTCTTTGTAATGTTTGGTATTGTTGCCATGGTTGATTTTTGGCAGTGGGAATACAAATATGGACATGAGTTAGACCCAAATGCCGCCATCAATGTTCCGGGCATGAGTTATCAACCGCCACTTATTGGCTATAAACAGCTCTTAAATTTTGGAGCGTACTCTGTTCCTGATATCGGAGGATGGATATTTATTGCTGTTGGAGCATTGCTTTTGGCTGCCGTGATTTTTCAATATAAGGTTAATAAGAAAAGAGAAAAATCTATGAATGGACGAAACATCTTAGCTACGAGCGCGCTGTTAGTCACTTTTTCCCTTGCGTCCTGTACTATTGCGCCTCAAGCCATAAAGGTTGGCAAGGACGCTTGTAGTTTTTGCAAAATGGGTGTGGCCGACAAGCGCTTTGGTGCGGAGATTATCACAAAAAAAGGGAAGATATATAAGTTTGACGATTTACATTGTCTCAATGAATTCAAAAAAACTGGTGCAATAAAAAAGGAAGCTATCCAAGCTACTTATGTTGTTGATTTTGAAGAGCCAAACGATTTTATAGAATTGAAAAAAGCGTTTTTTTTTAAGAATGATGTACTTAGGTCTCCAATGGGTAGCAATGTATCGGCATTTAGCAGTGAGCAGGCATTGAAAGCTCATTCAGAAGTGTTCGATGGTGAAATGGGGCAATTAAATACTTTAGTATTAGACAAATGAGGAACCTGTTTTTTGCCCTCCTTGGTGTATTTTCGGTTGTTTTCCATGCAAATGCCAAAGTAATTTCCGTAGGTAAGTCAAAGCAATTTACTTCGATACAAAAGGCTATTGACTTTTCTAAGAATGGTGATACAGTAATGGTTTTTCCGGGATTATATAAGGAAGGAAATATCATTATACAAAAATCAATCACTTTATTAGGACGTGGTTACCCCGTATTGGATGGCGAAAATAAATATGCAATTATATCTATTAAAGCGAAGAACGCTTTGGTTAAGGGATTAAAGTTGCAACATACAGGTCGTTCGGAAATTAGGGATCTTGGCGCTATCATGGTTTATGACAGTGATAGCGTATCCGTTATAAACAACATACTTGACGATACTAATTTTGGGGTGTACGTTCAAAATAGTAAAAAGTGTACCATTAAAGGAAACTCGATTACTGCCTATGGAAAAGACGAGGTACAGAGCGGAAACGGTATTCATTGCTGGCATTCTGACAGTCTTACAATCATTGGTAATAAAATCAAAGGTCATCGGGATGGATTGTATTTCGAATTTGTCAAAAATTCGCTGATTGAGAAAAACATTAGCACCATGAATGTACGTTATGGCATCCACTTTATGTTTTCTAATCAAAATACTTACATCGCCAATGTTTTTGAACGAAATGGGTCAGGGGTGGCAGTAATGTATAGTAAGAAGATCCATATGTACAAGAATCATTTTTTAAACAATTGGGGTGATGCTGCTTATGGGATTTTATTAAAAGATATTACCGATAGCGACATCTCGGGCAATTTTTTCACCGAGAATACGGTGGGCCTCCACATGGAGGGATGCAGTAGGATAAAGTTGTCAAGGAATACTTTCAATAACAATGGCTGGGCAGTTAAAATCCAAGCCAGCTGTGATAACAATGATTTAACGAAAAATAACTTTACAGGTAACACCTTTGATATTGGCACTAATGGCTCTTTAGTACTTAATACATTTAACGGCAACTATTGGGATAAATACGAAGGATATGACCTACAACGGGATAACATCGGAGATATCCCATATCATCCGGTGAGTATGTATTCCATGATTATAGATAGTAACCCTGCAGCTTTGATGCTTTTCAGAAGCCTGATTGTCACATTACTGGATAAAACTGAGAAAATATTGCCTGGTGTAACACCCGAAAACCTGAAAGATAACAAACCGGTAATGAAAAAACTCCCCTTATGATTACAGTTACAAACCTGACTAAAAGATTCTCTAAGTTAATAGCGCTGAATAACATAAGTCTGTCTTTTCCGAAAGGAGAATGCGTTGCCCTGCTAGGTCCAAACGGTTGTGGAAAGACGACATTGATAAAATCTATTCTGGGAATGGTATTGCCTGATAGTGGTGAAATAGAATTTAATAATCAATCGATATCAGGCAAGTGGCTATATAGAAATCAAATAGGATACATGCCACAGATAGGTCGGTATCCCGAAAATATGACGATCTCAAATGTTTTTGATATGATGAAGGACATGAGAAAGGATAATAAGGGTGTTTTAGATGAAGAGCTCATCGAGCAGTTTGGACTCAATAAGCTGATGAATAAAAGAATGCACACTTTGTCTGGAGGTACCCGTCAGAAGGTTAGTGCGGCATTGGCTTTCCTTTTCAATCCGGATGTACTCATTTTGGATGAGCCGACAGCCGGTCTGGACCCAGTTTCCTCGGAAAGCTTGAAAGACAAAATAATTAAAGAGAAAAGGAATGGTAAGCTGATCCTGATTACTTCACATGTACTGAGTGAACTTGATGATCTGGTAACTGAGGTTTTCTATATCGAGGAAGGTAAGCTAGCTTTTCACAAAAAGCTGATAGACTTAAAAACCGAAACCGGGGAGTTAAAGCTCTCGAAAGCCGTAGCTAAAATTATGCTTGCCCAATAACAACATAACGATGAATAAAATATTAAAATATGTTATTGTAGATATTGTACGGAATAAGATCGTGCTCATTTACACCTTCTTATTACTATTGATTTCCCTAAGTGTTTTTAATCTGGAAAGTAGTGCAACGAAGGGGTTGTTGAGTCTATTGAACATTATCCTTATCCTTATACCTTTGATTTGCATTATCTTCTCGACTATTTACATATACAATAGCGCTGAGTTTATAGAACTTTTGGTCAGCCAGCCCTTAAAAAGGAAATCCATATGGATCAGCTTATTCGGTGGTCTTACTTCTTCCCTATGCCTGGCTTTCTTTGTCGGGGCGGGTATTCCTATCTTAATATACCATGCCGATTTAACTGGAATAATGATGATTGCAACAGGCTTGAGTCTTACCATTGTATTCGTCAGCATAGCCATGCTTGCTGCGGGTATGACTAGAGATAAAGCAAAAGGAATTGGGCTATCCATTTTCCTATGGCTTTTCTTCTCTCTAATTTTCGATGCATTGGTGTTGTTTTTTCTCTTTCAGTTCCAGGATTATCCACTGGAGCGAGTAATGGTGTTTCTTAGTTTTCTTAACCCAATAGACCTAAGTAGAATTCAGATCTTACTTCAAATGGATATATCTGCTCTTATGGGTTACACGGGGGCTATCTTCAGGGAATTCTTTGGAAATGGTTTTGGGATTATGTTTTCCTTCGTGGGGCTATTGCTGTGGGCTGTAATTTCGTTGCTGTTTTCTTTAAGAAGGTTTAATAAACAAGATTTGTAATGTATTTGAGTTAACTTATGGTATAGTTTTAATACTGATTATAGTAGCTAGAGTCTTCTATGCCAGCTGGCAAATGAAAACTCACACAAAGTAGACTTCTTAATTAAAAGATGTTTTTGTCTTTTAATTTAAATTAATTTTTAACTTTGCTAACGTTATGGGGATATTTTCTAAAACATGTGAATATGCAATTCGCGCAGTGTTCTTCATTGCGCACCGTACTGCGAAAGGGGGGAGAGTGGGAATTAAAGAGATTGCATCAGGAATTAATTCACCCGAACATTTCCTAGCCAAAATACTTCAGGATCTTAGTCGGAAAAATATTATTAGATCCATAAAAGGCCCAAATGGTGGCTTCTATATGGATGATGCAACTTTAAAAAGAAGATTGTCTGAGGTAGTGGAAGCGGTGGACGGAAATAGTCTTTTTACTGGCTGCGGACTAGGACTTGTCTATTGTTCAGAAATTAATCCATGCCCTTTACACAATGAGTTTAAAGGGATTAGAGCTCGTATTTATGAAATGCTGCAAAACACAACTATCGAAGCATTCAATGAAGACTTAAACCTGGGAATTACCAGCCTAAAAAAATAAAAAATTCTACAACTAAAAAGATGTTAATATGCTATTATGACAGATGAACAAAAACAATGGATTACCGCAACCGTTCCGTTTTTAAAGGAACATGGAGTTTTATTGACTAAACATTTCTATCAGAACATGTTTGAGCACAATCCAGAGTTAAAAAATATGTTTAATATGAGCAATCAAGAGAGTGGCAAACAACAAACAGCTTTAGCAATGGCTGTGTTGGCCTATGCTGAGAATATTGCCAATCCAGCAGTACTCATGCCTGTAGTTGACAGGATAGGACACAAACATGTCAGTCTTGACATTAGACCCGAACACTATCAGATTATTGGACGCCATTTAATTGCTTCCATTAAAGAAGTTCTTGGAGCAGCAGCGACGGTGGAAATTGTAGCTGCCTGGACGATAGCTTATCAACAATTGGCTGATGTTATGTCTGGTCATGAACGAGGCATATATGAACAAAAGGTAGTCGAAAAAAACGGGTGGACTGGTTGGCGGCCATTTTTCGTTGGTAAGAAAATTTTAGAGTCTGCTGAAATCACTTCCTTTTATCTTTATGCTACCGACGGCGGAAAGGTAATGCCACATGTTCCTGGTCAATATATCAGCGTTCGCTTATTTCTACCAGAAATGAACTTATATCAATCTCGCCAATATAGTGTTTCAAGTACGCCTACGCAGGAATATTACCGGATCTCCGTAAAAAAAGAGAAAGGTGAACAAAAGGCAACGGATGGCAAGATTAGTAATTATTTTCATAATTTTATTAACGAGGGAGATAAAATTGATCTTACCGCTCCGGCAGGAAATTTTACCCTTGCTTCAGACTTGAATGCACCAGTGGTGCTTATTAGTGGTGGGGTTGGACTAACACCCTTGATGAGTATGCTGCAAAACCTCGTTGATGTAAATTATGATCACGATATCATGTGGCTACATGGTTGTAGAAATCGAGAAGTACATGCCTTTAAATCCGAGTTGGATCAGATTACTCGTGAGAAAGAAAATGTAAGCCAACATGTGTTTTATAATCTGCCAACTACGTCTGAAATACAAGAAGGTATATTAGAAGGATTCCTAGATATCAATAAAATTGCTAGTTTACCGCAGTTTCCTGGGACACGATATTATGTTTGTGGACCATCAGCTTTCATTCAAAAGCAATTCCAAGACTTATTGGCAAAGGGAATTGAGAAAAAGTTTATTCACTTCGAAGAATTTGGTCCTGGATTGTTGCAATTTAATTAATTAAGAATGAAAGCGAGGAGACAAAATTTTTATTTAATTAAAGAAAAAAAAATAAATATATGATTAAGGCTTATTTATTAATTGCACCTGGCTTAATTATCGCCTCAGCATCCATGGAATTAACATCGGTATTGTTATGCATTTCATTTCTTGTTATTGTAATTGTCTTTTTTGCAGCCATTTTTCTTTACAAAAGGATTATGCATATGCAGGAGCTTTCTTGGAAGTCTGGCTTGAAAGATAAGGATGTTTTATTGAGTGAATACTTCAGTTCATTAAGCAGTAGACAGATAGATGATTTAATGCGCTATGTGTCAAAAAAGAAAGGTGGCAATAACAAAATAAAAAGTTCGCAGCTATTGGGTTTAACCGGATTTATTTTCCTGACTTTAAGCAGTAAGGAAGGATTTTCGCAGGGAATTAGTGATAGTCAAAGCTTCTGGACCGAAGGTGGAGTTATAATTACGCTGTTTCTGTTATTGATTCCGTTGTTAGTTGGGATTTGGCTAATGATTACAAAGGTCAACAATCTTTTTCGTCAGTATCAAATCAGGAGAACTACAAATGACGCTGATAAGTTCATCGAGCTAATTGACAACGGAAATCCGGTGGAGTTAGAGGAGGCATTGAATGACAGAAAAAAGGCGCTAGACTATACTTTGAAACATGACGAGTTATCAGGTGCTTTGAAAGCTCAGGATGGTAAGGGCTTGTTGCAACAAGTGGATGTTGAAGCGGGTTTACCTGTCGTATCCATAAAGAAAAGGGCTGTTAAAAGACCTCCAATAGATCCAAATCTAGCTAAGCTTATATTGTGGTTTATAGGCACTGCATCTTTCTGGTTGGTTTTTGGGACTACAGTAGGTGAGTATCTGGGGATAAAGTTTGTAGCTCCGGATGCAGACCATTTCAGTTGGCTTAGTTTCGGGCGTTTAAGGCCTGTGCATACCAATGCCGTATTCTGGGGATGGGCATCATTAGGTATGTTGGGATTAGGTTACTATGTGGTTCCTCGGGTAAGTAATGCTCCATTGAAAAGTATAAAACTTGGATGGTATACGCTTTACTTAATCAATGCTACCGTTGTATTAGGGACAATAGCTCTGATGGCCGGAATTAATAATGGTGGCGGCGAATACCGTGAGTACATTTGGCCGATAATGCTTTTATTCGGAATTGGTTTATTACTCACCTTAATTAACTTCCTCCAGACTATTGCTCAAAGAACTACCAAAGAGATTTATATTTCCAACTGGTACATTGTGGCTTCCGTGATATTTGCGATCGTAATTTCTGTCGTTGCTTACCTACCGACTTGGCAGGATGGACTGGGCGAAACCATTATTCAAGGTTATTATATGCACCAGGGTGTGGGTATGTGGTTTATGCTATTCACGCTAGGTATTGTTTACTATTTCCTTCCGCAACAACTTAACAAGCCAATCTATTCTTATAGTTTAGGGATTCTAGCCTTTTGGACTCAGATTCTGTTTTACACTGTAATTGGTACCCACCATTTTGTTTTTAGTTCCATTCCTTGGTGGCTTCAAACCACCGCCATCGTAGGTAGTATGGGAATGATTATACCTGTTGCAGCAGGAACAACCAACTTTCTGTTGACTTTCAAGGGAGCGTGGTATAAAATATCGTCCAGTTATACGCTTCCATTTTTTCTCATTGGTATCATCTTTTATTTTACGGGATCGCTGCAAGGTACAGCAGAGGCGTTTCGTTCCACGAACTTGATCTGGCACTTCACAGACTTTACAGTAGCCCACTCCCATATTACCATGTATGGTATTATTTGTTTTTTCCTTTGGGCAGGTATTTATGCGTTGGTTCCAAGACTCACAGGAAAAGAGGCTCCGCAAATCACGGTTGGCGCACATTTTTGGTTGGCACTAATCGGTTTGTTATTCTATACTGTACCGCTCATGTATGGTAGCACACTTAAGGGAATGATGTGGATGGACGGAAAGCCTTTTATTGATAGCGTAGTTTTTATGGCTCCATATTGGTTGTGGCGGGCCATTGGAGGTAGCTTTATGTGGCTTTCACACCTATTTTTTATTTATAATCTATATAGAATGCTTGCCGGAAGTGCGACTGTAGATCTGCGTGAAGTAGCA
>JACMPF010000192.1 GCA_014377665.1 Pedobacter sp.
AACAACAAAATTTGTAATGCTGGTCGGTACTTCAAATCTGGAGCAACAAGTATCGCAGGATTACTAATTAGTTCCATCCCGTACATAAGGAACAGTACTACAAAAGCCAAAATAAAGCACACGATCAGTCCCAGTACTGCGTACAATATGAGCATAAGTAGCTGGAGATAAGGACTATTTTCTTCCTTTTGGTTTTGAATGAAACTCATTATTTGTAAAGTTCGTACCTTTGTACAGTGAATTTTGGTTTGAAGATAGAAAAATGTCTGTAAAGATAGGGAATATTGATCTGGGTGACTTCCCATTATTGCTTGCTCCTATGGAGGATGTGAGTGACCCGCCTTTCCGTTTCGTATGTAAACAAAGTGGAGTGGATATGATGTATACCGAGTTTATTTCTTCTGAGGGATTAATTAGGGATGCCGCGAAAAGCCGCGCAAAGCTCGATATTTTTGAATATGAGCGTCCTATTGGAATTCAGATTTTTGGTAGTGAAATAGACCATATGCGGGAAGCTACCGAAATAGCTACTGCCGCCGGGCCAGATCTTATGGATATCAATTACGGGTGTCCAGTTAAGCAAGTTGCTTGTAGGGGCGCAGGCTCTGCCCTGCTTCAGGATATCGACAAAATGGTTAAGATGACCGAGGCTGTAGTTAAAGCCACGCATTTGCCTGTTACGGTTAAGACGCGATTGGGCTGGGATGATACTACAAAAAATATAGAAGAAGTGGCGGAGCGGCTTCAGGATATTGGAATTCAGGCGCTTACTATTCATGGCAGAACGAGAGCTCAGCTGTACAAAGGTGAGGCAGATTGGACGCTAATCCGTCAAATAAAAAGAAACCCAAGAGTAAAGATCCCAATATTCGGCAATGGGGATGTTGATAGCATTAAGAAGGCGGCAGATTGGAGAATGGAGTTTGAAGTGGATGGAATTATGATAGGCCGTGCAGCAATTGGGTACCCATGGATATTCAGGGAAATCAAGCATTTTTTCAAGACTGGAGATATTTTACCGGGCCCAACAATTACGGAAAGAGTGTCTGTTTGTCGTACTCATTTTGAAAAATCAATTGCCTGGAAAGGTCCTCGTGTAGGAATTTTTGAGATGAGACGTCACTATGCCAACTACTTTAAAGGCATTCCCGATTTTAAAAATTATAGAATGCAATTAGTAAAAGAAGATAATATTGAAACTATTCATGCTATATTGGACGAAATAGCAGATAAATACTCAGAATTATGGTTACAGCTATAACACAAGGAGTTAAAATTTCCGTCGAAACAAGTTATGAAGATGAACAATCTAATCCGGTTAATGACCACTTCATGTTTGCTTATCGCATAATCATTGAAAATCTTTCTGACTATTCAATTCAATTGAAAAGAAGGCAGTGGTTTATATTCGACTCATGTGGAGCTCAGAGAGAAGTTGAGGGGGAAGGAGTAGTCGGCGTTCAGCCTATAATGCAACCGGGAGAGGAATATTCTTATGTTTCTGGTTGTCAGTTGACAACTGAAATAGGTAGCATGAGCGGAAATTATTTGATGAGCCGCATTGCAGATGAAACCGAATTCACTGTCGATATTCCCAAATTTGAATTGGTTGTTCCATATCGACTGAACTAATCGCGATTTCTACCGAAAAGAATGGAGACATAGTAGATGAGATTAGTCATAGCACCTAAAGCTGATATGACATAAGTCATAGCTGCCCACCAAAGTGCATCTTTCGCTTGAGCATGCTCTTCCTCGGTATACAATACCATTCTATTATTTTTTAGCCAGATTAAGGCCCGTCTACTGGCATCAAATTCTACAGGCAAGGTGATCACGCTAAAAAGCGTAATGATAGCAAATCCCGCTACACCAATTTTTAGAACAAATGGGTTGAATGTGAAGGCAATTATAAGCACGCCAATGATCAACACCCATTGTAACAAAGTTGAACTGAGGCTTACAAGGGGAACCATACTGGTTCGTAAATTTAACCAACTATATGCCTTTGTTTGCTGTACAGCATGTCCACACTCGTGAGCGGCCACTGCGGCTGCGGCAACACTACGGCCGTAGTAAACGTCTGTACTAAGATTAATTGTTTTATCTTTAGGATTGTAATGATCAGAAAGCTGCCCTTCTGTACTCATCACCTTCACATCGAATATGCCGTAATCGTGCAGCATCTTTTCTGCAACTTCTTTTCCTGAAAACTCCGAGTTCAACTGCATTTCTGCATATTTTGAAAATTTACTTCTAAATCGCCACTGCACAAACATGCTTAATATAAGAACCGGGATCAGTAAAATAAAATAGATTCCCATTTTTGTAAGTATATGTTTTTCAGCAAGTTTAAAACAAAAACCATTCCCGATTTAAATCAGTTTAAAGCGTTAAATATCTTCGATACATTAAAGAATTAATCTTAATGCATAGAAAGGAATGTTTAACCACTTGTGATGATATTTTATTTTCAATTAGTAAACTATCGGCTTGGTAAGTATTTATGCATTGTGTACTCCTTTCATTTTATTCTTAAGTAAGTCCATTAAATGATTATAACTGTACTTAAAATGCTTCAAAATGTCTTTAAAATTGGTATAATTCATATATATCTGCCTTTTAATATTATTTGCAATACAATATCTTATTAACGACTTTTGTTAAAAAAATTAGTAATGGAAGTAATAATTGTACTTGTATTGATCATTATTTTAGTATTATTTACTACGCTAAAATTTATTAACTCTTTGAAAGCAGATAAACTGAAACTTCAAGATGAACTAAGTGATCTTCGCCTCAATTATATGAATGAACGCGAAAAAGTGATTAAAGTTGAAGAAACCTTAATTGCACAACGTGATAAACATCTTCAACAGGAATCCTACATAAATGAATTGCAACAGAGATTTAAACTTGAGTTCGAGAATATCGCTAATAAGGTTCTTGAGGATAAATCCGTACGTTTTACTGCTCAGAATAGAGCAAATCTTGATTTGATAATCAATCCTTTAAAAGAAAACATTAAAGCCTTTGAAGAAAAAGTAGAGCGTGTATACAAATCAGAATCTGATGAACGTAACGTATTGAAAGGGGTTATCACACAGTTGATGGACCAAAGTAAATTAATAAGCGAAGAAGCAGGTAATTTAACAAGGGCACTTAAAGGAGACAACAAAAAACAAGGTAATTGGGGGGAAGTTATTTTGGAACGTATTTTAGAGCGTTCAGGGTTGGTAAAAGATAGAGAATACCGCTTGCAAGCTAGTCTAAACCATCAAGAGGGTAGTAAGCTACAGCCAGACGTAATTTTAGATCTCCCAGATGAAAAGCATGTAATCATAGATGCAAAAGTCTCGCTGTTGGCATATGACAGACTATTATCTGCGGAAACGGAGGAAGAACGCGAAATGTATGTAAAGCAACATGTCTTATCTGTTAAGACACATATTCAAGGTCTGTCAGGAAAAAATTATCATGAACTTTATGAGATCAATTCCCCAGACTTCGTATTGCTTTTTATGCCAATTGAGTCTTCTTTTGGAATAGCAGTTCAGCAAGATTCAGAGCTCTTTAACTATGCCTGGGATAGAAAAGTAGTAATTGTAAGTCCTTCAACTTTACTGGCAACGCTAAGAACCATTGCCAGTATATGGAAGCAGGAAAGACAAAATCGGAATGTACTGGAGATCGCACGTTTGAGCGGAAGTATGTACGATAAATTTGTAGGCTTCCTTAATGATATGGAAAGCATTGGAAAAAACATCAGACAGACGCAGGATGCTTATGATAAAGCAGTTAACAAACTCAGTACAGGGGCGGGCAACCTTTCCA
>JACMPF010000032.1 GCA_014377665.1 Pedobacter sp.
GCCATGACCCTGTTCCTTAAATAAAACTTTTAATTTTGTAACATGGCACTTATACTTCAATTAGAAACCGCAACTCAGGTATGCTCAGTTGCATTATCGCAAAACGGTAATACAATCGCGTTAAAGGAGCTTCAGGCAAATAATATTCACGCTGGCAGTTTAACGCTGTTCATAAAGGAAGTTATGGAAGTTGCTGGATTCTCTTATTCTGATTTGGATGCTATAGCGGTGAGTAAAGGACCCGGATCTTATACGGGATTGAGAATTGGGGTGTCTACTGCTAAAGGTTTATGCTTTGCTTTAGATAAGCCATTGATCGCAATTGGTACACTTGGTATGATGGCAAAAGGCTTTCTTAATGCTAATCCTGATTTTAATGGTTTGATTTGTTCAATGATTGATGCTAGAAGAATGGAGGTTTTTACATCAGTATTTGATTGCACACTTACGATGGTTCAGGATGTGTCTGCTAAAATAATAGATGAGCAGAGTTTTCTAAGCGAATTAAGCCAGGGTCAAATAATGTTTATCGGTGATGGTGCTGAGAAATGTAAAGCAGCTATAACCCATCCCAATGCTGCTTTCTCCACTGAGAACTTTAATTCAGCAGTAAATATGAGCGAGCTGTCATTCGAGGCCTTCTCAAACACAAGGTTCGAAGACTTGGCCTACTTTGAGCCATTCTATCTAAAGGAATTTTTATTAACTACTCCGAAGACTAAGTGACCTCTACTTTTTTCTTGAAAAGACACTAAAAAGACGCCTAAAGAAGCTAGACTCGTTGTCATTTATTCCTGGCATCGTACTACTATTCTGAGGATGCTCTACAATTCTTCCAAACTTAAAACCAACTCCCATATAAAATGAAGCACTATTGTAACCTGTTCCGATTGTCGCGTCCCGAGCAGAGACACCATTAAATTGTGAAACCGATTTAAATATATTATCCGATCCGAGATATACCTCGAAATTTGGTGTCTTATACATTCCCTGTAATCCAAAAAGCATTAATCCATCTATATTATAGTTGGGAATTGCACTTAGCGAAAACTCCTTATAACTAAACTTATTTACGAATGCTACCTCCCCGCCTTTATAAAACACGTTTTTAGAAAGAATTAGACTAGGTGTATAATAATTGAAAGACTTAGAAATCAGGAAATCTATTTTTGCATTTGTGAGCGCATAAAATGCCTTTCTGGAAGCACTTTGAAGAACTATATCCGTGATTTTATTACCAACTTCATCAGAAGTTAAGGTGTCGGGATTCGCAATGAGGATAGTGCGGTCGAAGTTTGCAATCGCGGAGCCTTTCCCCCATCGAATAACACCAAGGTCTTTCAGGTTTGCCATAACAAATAGTCCGTTTTTTGCGGTGTAGGTCGTTCCCAAAGTCACCGAAATACCTGGGTTTTTGAATGATGGGATCAGATCTCTTTTTCGCAGTTCATCACTGTATAAAAAACTGGCTTTATAGTAACCTTGAAGTTTTATAACAATATCTTTTTCCAAACCTTGCTGCGTAAAGTTTGATTCTGTGATATTAAGTCTATTGTAAGTAATGCCACTCAGCAAACTGAGCTTAGCACCAAAGGCAAGCTTCTTATCATAGTTTTCACGATAACTTAAACTAAATTGATGGTAGCTTTGAGCCAAACCTTTATTGTTTAATGCGTCGTAAAAATTTGTTAAACCACTTTCTTCCAGTATCTTAAAAGAATGTATTAGAGCGACTGTTTCATTTGTATAATCAGCCCTGCCTTCAGATTTAACTTGCCAGGAAAGTCCAATTTCTTTTTGATACTTGTAGGAATGGAATATTCTCAGTGTGGCTAGGTACACATTTGAATTTACCGAGAGTGTATTGTAATGATTTGAACCCAATGGAATATTCCCCACTTCATATTTCCTTTCATTAACCAGTGTGCGAACGAAGTCGTTGTTGCCTTTGTTTGAAATTGTAATACCAAAGTTTGGTAGAAAAAAATTAGAGCTAAACTTTCTGGAATAATCCAGCATAAACGTTTTTTGAGCAGGGTTCTCAAACCCATCGAACATTGTTTGTGTATTAAACAAGCCAAACTGTTGTGCCTCCAGGCGGTTAAAAGAAAGGCATAAAAGCAGGAGTATTGCGTTTCTTCTCAGCATATTTCCAGGTATTGCAATAAAGTTAATGTTTATTCTTGTGTTATGGAGAGATCGATAAAGAATCTGTTGCTATAGCAATGGGTTTCTTAACCATTAACAGGTTGCTTAAGAATTTGTCGTTATCGCTACTCAATTGTAAAGAAAGCGAAGAATAACTTTTGAGCCCTTTATCAGAATATATATGTCTAAAGAACGGGTGGTACACATTCTGTTGTATGATGCGGGAGGAGTTTTCCAGATTAATGAAGAAGTGAATGTTAGAGTTTACGGGTAATTGTTCCATAGCATTGCCGTAACTCGCACTACTTATAAGTAGCCTGTTGTTTTTATAACTATTTAAAAAATCTTCCAACGTACTCGCATTGTTGGCGAAAACCATATAGTTGTCGAATATAGCGTAGTATGGTCTTTTGAAATTACTGAATGCTGCACCGTAAAAAGAATACAACAAGTCGCTCACCTTTAGAGATTTAATATCTTCATTGTATGTCGTGCTCAATTCTAGAAGAAGCTGCTCAAGCTTATCTCCATTTGTCAGGTTAATTGCACCTATTTTTTCAGAGGTACTCAGTTGGAAGGTAATGATTTGATCTTTAAAAAAAGCTGGTAACAACTTCTCTGAATCTATCCGATAGGTTTTATTAATACCCTTGATAACCTCGTCTATTTTTCGATCTTCCTTATTGTTTTTTAACCACTGAGTTAATGATTTCCTGAACCTAGGATAGTTTGCGATACCATAAGCAGTATAGTTTGCGGTATTTTCTGGTAAAATATTTGAAATGTCAATCTTCGTAGCCGGGGAATTCACAAATAGCTTGAAATAATTATTATTCTGAAGGGCCGTTGTCCCAGTAAGCAAAATTTTCTCTCTGCTATAGTTATAAACAAGGGCAGAGTATGCATGTTGGTTATTTAAAGGTGTCAATTCTCCCGATAACTTACCAGGCATTGTGACCTTTAGGAGGGTTGGCAATGACTCAAAATTCACGTATACTTCTGCCAAACTATTTTTAGCTATCCTGCTGTTTGCCTTGATGAATTCAGCAAAATTGTTGGTTCTTTCTGTTGGCATTGTTAGGGCTTTTTTTACAAGATCTATGGCCGTTGAAAGCACTAGCAAATTATCCTTTATGCCAGCAAAAAAGATGGTGCTGTCTTTTAAGGAAATGGTGATGATTTCTTTAGAGAAGTCTAAAGTGGCTTTACCGGTTTTTAATGTTTGCAATAGTTGATCTGATTTAAAATCAGAACCGATTTGTGTGCTGTAAACAAAATCAATGGATTGGTCAAGACCAGGGTTTAAACCTAAATAAATGCTTTGATGGTCGATAATCCTACGTAGTCCCGGGATACTTAGCAGCTCCTCGTTAAGAGCCACCAATTGACTGAATTTTTCTTCCCCAATAAGTTCCTGCAATAAATTCTGACCCTTCAATATATCGATGACACTTTGATCGTTCTCAAAAGAAAAGATTATAGACGAGTTGGCAGCTGCAACATACAAACTATGCTTATTGCTTTTTTGCTCAAAGTTTAAGCCTGAAAAGTACAAGTAGGCCATGGTGACGATGGCAATTAATAACGCGACGATTATAAATACGATCTTTTTCATGTGCTGTGTAAGCAAACTTAGAGAAATTGTTTGTCTTTAGTAGGTGATAGAAGACAATTTTATATAAGTTTGCTTTCTAAAAAGCTGGTTATTATGAGTAAAAAGATTTTAATTACCGCGTCTTTGTTTGGGGCTATTGCTGTAGTTCTTGGTGCTTTCGGTGCCCACGGGTTAAAAAACTTGATTAGTCAGGATGCTTTGGCAATTTGGTCGAAAGGAGTGGAATATCAGTTCTACCATACCTTTGCGCTTTTATTCTTATCTCAACTCATAGAGAGTAAGTGGACTAGACTCGCTTATGGCTTTTTTTCCTTTGGAATCGTCTTCTTTAGCTTTTCTTTATACCTGCTAGCCACGAGATCCATTACCGAAATTTCATTTGTAAATTACATAGGGCCAATAACACCAATTGGAGGTTTGTTATTAATAATTGGCTGGGGAATGTTATTATTGTCTGCTCTAAAAAGGAAGTAATGTTGGATCTTCATGAGCCGGACTTCATAGAGCGGGAAACTCTATTCATAGAGGTGGTTTTACCACTGTCATTGGCAATGAACTATGTATACCGGGTACCATTTGAACTTAATGACGAGGTTGCTGTAGGTAAAAGGGTGGTAGTTCAGTTCGGTAAAAACAAAATATATACTGCACTAATAAAAGCGATAAGTACTCAGGCACCTGATGTGTACGAAGCAAAGTATATCATTGATGTAATTGATGTTCATCCTATTATAACTGAAAGCCAACTCAGGTTATGGGATTGGATGACCAATTACTACCTATGTAATGAAGGTGATGTGATGTCAGCCGCTTTACCCACTGGCTTAAAGCTCGCTAGTGAAACTATCATCGTATTGAAAGAGGATGCCTTTCCAGATGAAATCGTGTTCACAGAAAAGGAACAAACTATTCTTGATGCCTTTAGAAGTCGGCCAAGATTAACCATCGACGATGTATCTGCATTGCTCGGACAAAAAACAGTCTATCCGATCATAAATTCCTTGCTCGGAAAGAGTATGGTTTACATTGCGGAAGAAGTGTTGGAAAAATATAGGCCTTTACTTAAATCGTTTGTCACTTTAAATCCTTTCTATAAAGACGAAGCCAACTTAAAGCAGTTGTTCAGTGTTTTAGAACGGGCACCTAAGCAGCTAGATGCCTTCCTAGCTTATTTGAAATTATCTAAAAGACAACCTCAGATCTCTAAACAAGAGTTACTGGAGGAAAGCAATTGTGGAGCTTCAGCGTTTAAAGCATTACAGGATAAAGAGATCTTCGCGGTAACTAAGCGGCCTGTAAGCAGGCTGCAGGATAATTCCGATGATTTCATCATGAATTTTACGTTAAGTGACGCTCAAAATACCGCACTTCAGGAAATTGAACAAAATTTCCTGAATAAGAATGTCGTATTGCTACATGGGGTAACTGCTTCTGGTAAAACACAGATCTATATTAAACTGATTGAGAAGGCAATTGAAAATGGGGGACAAGTATTATTCCTACTTCCAGAAATTGCCCTAACCACTCAAATCGTAGAGCGTATACAACGTTACTTTGGTGATGCTATAGGTGTATATCACTCTAAATTCAACAATAACGAGCGTGTTGAGATCTGGAACAAAGTTTTAAACGGTCAATACCGGGTAGTTCTCGGTGCAAGGTCAGCGGTATTTCTTCCTTTTAAAGAATTAAAGCTGATAGTTGTAGATGAAGAACACGAATCATCCTATAAACAACATGATCCTTCACCACGTTATCAGGCCCGGGATGCTGCAGTATATATTGGCCATCTGCACGGAGCGAAGATTGTTTTAGGTTCAGCTACGCCATCCATAGAAAGTTATTACAATGCAAGCACAGGTAAATATGGTCTCGTTACTTTAAAACAGCGATTTGGTGGTGTTGAACTGCCTGTCCAAGAGGTAATCAGCATTGCTGAAGAAAACAAGAAAAAAAAGATGGTTTCCTACTTTTCAAGTAAGCTCATTGATGAGATTACATTGACTATGGAGAACAAAGAACAGGTAATTCTCTTTCAAAATAGAAGAGGCTATGCAACCATCCTCATTTGCGCAACCTGTGGCTACGCACCAAAATGCGTGAATTGCGATGTAAGCTTAACCTACCACAAAACTAGCGGAAAACTCCACTGCCACTATTGTGGCTACCATCAAAGCAGCATAAACGTTTGTCCTGCTTGTGGATCCGTTCACATTGAACAAAAAGGCTTCGGTACAGAAAGGGTGGAAGAGGAGCTTAGCCTACTCTTCCCAGATGTTAAAATTGCCAGGCTGGATGTAGACAGCACACGTACTAAGAATGGTCTCCAACAGATCATTTCAGAATTTCAGGAGAAGAAGACAGATATTTTAATAGGCACCCAGATGGTGGCCAAGGGGTTGGATTTTGATAACGTAACCCTGATAGGAGTCATTAATGCTGATACGCTTCTTAATTTTCCTGATTTTAGGGCCTTTGAACGAAGCTACCAATTGCTAGCCCAGGTGGCTGGGCGTGCAGGTCGGAGGGACAAGCAGGGAAAAGTAATTATTCAGGCCTACGATCAGAACCATAGGATCATCAATCAAGTGATAGATAATAAATATCTGGAGATGTATCAAGAGGAGCTGGAAGAAAGAAAGAGGTTCAATTACCCCCCATTTACAAAGCTCATTTTTATCAACATCAGACATAAGGATGCGGACTTGCTTAACGTGGCCGCACAGAAATTTGCAACTGAACTTAGAGTACAACTAGGATCCAGGGTTTTAGGACCCGAACAACCTTTAGTTTCGAGGATTAGAAATTATTATATCAAACAAGTGATTATTAAAATCGATAAAAATACTTCAGTAACAAAGGTAAAATCTGTATTGAAAGAGGTCATCCTTCAATTTCAATCCAACAAAGAATACCGTAGTATAAACTTCCAGATTGATGTTGATCCATATTAATTTATTAGGATTGATTCTGTGTGAATTAGATTTTTAAAGCATCTCAGGTGCTCGTATTAGATTTCTAAAAGCTATTTTTGATTGTTATGGCATACAAATTTGTTGACAATTACAGAGAGCAGGGTGCAAGAAAGAAGTTGGTATTACACCTGGCCTCTAGAGGTATTGAAGACAAAAATGTACTAAAAGCGATAGGCAAAATCCCAAGACACTTCTTTTTTGACGAAACATTCTGGAATCAAGCTTATCGAGATATTGCATTTCCTATCGGCGATGGTCAAACCATCTCACAACCCTACACTGTTGCCTACCAAAGCGAATTGCTTCATATTAAGAGAGGTGATAAAGTTCTGGAAATTGGTACCGGATCAGGTTACCAGACCTGTGTCCTCATGGAACTTGGAGCAAACGTATATACTATAGAAAGACAAGAGAGCATTTATAAACATACCATAAGAGTTCTACCTGGAATGGGCTATAATGCACACTTCTTTTTTGGTGATGGCTCTCGGGGCATAGCTGATCAAGCTCCCTACGATAAAATAATAGTCACAGCAGGCGCTCCATTCGTTCCAGAAATTCTTTTGAAGCAGTTGAAAATTGGCGGTGTTTTGGTTATACCTGTCGGTGACGAACGTTCGCAGAAAATGGTTACTGTAATTCGTATAAGTGAATCAGACTTTGATAGAATAGAACTAGACACCTTCAGGTTCGTACCTTTAGTTGGTGATCAAGCTTGGTAAATTAGATTTTCATTGCTCTATCCATTTCTCTTTTCGACTCTCGATCTTTGATACTGTCTCGTTTGTCAAACTCTTTTTTACCTGTTGCCAATGCAATTTCAATTTTCGCAAAACCGCGCTCATTGGTAAAAATGCGCAAGGGCACAATAGTGTAACCTTTTTCTTCTCCTTTTACCTTTAATTTCCTCAACTCCTTCTTTTGTAGTAGAAGTATCCTATCTCTTTTAATGTCATGATGATGAAAAGAGCTGTGACTGTATTCAGAAATATGTAGGTTTCGGACATATAACGTATTACCTATGAACATGCAGAAAGCATCAGTCATATTGGCTTTCCCCTGTCTGATGGCTTTTATTTCAGTGCCTAGCAAGGCCAAACCTGCGTTGTATTTCTCAATTATAGTGTAATCGAAGTATGCTCTCTTATTCTTTATCTGTATATCGTTTTTCATAGCAATGGCGCTAATGTCGGGTTTTTATCTCACAATAAGGACAGGGATGCTCACCCTATGGCGTACCGAATTGACAGTTGTGCCTAGAATAATATCTTTCAAGCCTTTATGACCGTGAGCGCCCATAACCAACAACTCGAGGTGATTTTTGTTGCTTATTTCTACAATTGCTTGCACGGTTCCACCATATCCTATTTGGGTAGTAGAAGTATAGCCCAGTTCCTTTAGATTCACTTTATACTTTTCTAGGTTTTCCTCATCGCTTTTGGTTTCATGATCCATTGCCGATTTACCATGATAGCGAGCAACGGCTGTTTCAACAACATGAATAAGATAATAGTCCGCATCTTTTCCCCCTTGTATCAAAGCATGCCTTATAGTGTTTCGATCATTTTTAGAGAAGTCTACAGTAATACCTATTCTTCTGTAGTTTACCTTCTCAACCTCATCAATATTGAGCGCATTGCCATGAGGCGCTATATTCTGTTCAGCTCTTGCTTTCCACAGGAGGGGATATACAAAAATATAGATCAGCAAGAGTCCGATGAGAATTGCGGCAGGAACTATTAGGTAATAAACATACCATCCACCAGTTGCACCCCAGCTAGAAATCTCCTCAATAACCAGTTTGACATTCAACGATACAATGACTACTGAACTTACCCAAGCTAATATTTGAACCCATGGTTTGATTGCAAAGCCTTTCATTAACTTCTTATCAGATGTAAAATGTATCAAAGGGATCACCGCAAAACCAAGTTGCAAACTCAACACTACCTGACTTAAAATCAATAACCCACCTAAGGCGTCATCGCCAAAATAAAGAATAGTGAAAAAAGCAGGTATAATAGCGAGGAGTCTGGTGATCAATCTTCTCAACCAAGGTCGAATCCTTAGTTTTAGGTGACCTTCCATTACAATCTGCCCAGCCAAGGTTCCAGTTACGGTGGAACTTTGACCTGCCGCTATAAGCGCAATTGCAAACAATGCCGGAGCTACATTACCAAAAATATTTTGGAGCAGCATATGTGCATCTTGAATCTCTGCAACCTCATGAAGTCCATTGGTGTAAAATGCTGCAGCCGCTAGTATTAGGATTGCCGCATTTACAAAGAAAGCAAGATTTAGGGCGACAGCTGTGTCAATGAAATTAAATTTAATAGCTTCTTTAATGCCCTTGTCATCACGTTCAAACTTTCTGGTCTGCACCAGCGAGGAGTGAAGATATAAGTTGTGCGGCATAACCGTAGCCCCAATGATCCCTATGGCAATGTATAAAGCATCACCTGATAACATAGAAGGCTCAAATCCTTTCGCTATGTCTAAAAACGAAGGTTCGACAATGAACATTTCTACCAGAAAGGAGAGTCCGACTATGAACACCATTGATACAATAAACGCTTCCATCTTCCGCATTCCCTTGTTTAAAAGAAATAATAGCAGCACGGTATCAAAAATAGTAACACTGATTCCCCAGATTAAAGGCAGGCCAAATAAAAGATTTAGACCAATGGCCATGCCGATTACCTCTGCAAGGTCACAGGCAACAATCGCGGTTTGTGCCAACCCAAATAAAGGAATATTAACCCATTTAGGATAAGCATGTCTCGACGCTTGTGCTAAATCCAAGCC
>JACMPF010000193.1 GCA_014377665.1 Pedobacter sp.
GAAGGTCAAAAATCCCGAAATGATTTTTAGTCCACCCACAAAAGGAGGAAACAATGATTGGGTGCTTGTACTAACCAATAATTAATGGTGCTAGCGTTCTTTGGCTTCCTTCTGTGGCCTTATTATTAACCTTAATGTAGGATCATTTGTCACGAAACTCCAAAACCAGTTGAAAGCCAACTTGCCCTTATTTCGGAATCCTGCAATAGGTATAATGTGAATAAACAGCCATACTATCCAAGCAAAAAATCCTTTGAAGAAAGCTCTCGGTAAATCTACGACGGCCTTATACTTAGCTATGATGGCCATACTACCTTTATCATGGTAATGGAATGCTTTTAAGGGTGCACCTTTTTCCATTTTCAATAGGTTATTTGCCAGAAGTTTGCCTTGTTGAATCGCTACTTGTGCAAGTTGCGGGTGTCCATTAGGAAATTTTTCATCTGTTACCTGCATAGATTGGTCGCCGATGACAAAGATATTTTCCGAATTCTGAAGTTTATTGAATTGATCAACTAATATTCTCCGTCCACGTCCAACTACTGCCGCTGGTAAACCTGGAACAGCTCTGGCAATAACACCTGTCGCCCAAATCAGCGTAGCACTATTAATTGTTTCACCATTCCCTAAGATCACTTTATCATCTACATAGTCCTTCACTAAAGTGTCCAGTAGGATATTAACACCTAACTTGCTTAAGACTTCATAAGCTTCTTGCTGTGATTTTTTGCTCATTGGGCCAAGTAGCGTAT
Organism: Pedobacter sp.; assembly: GCA_014377665.1. Classification (GTDB taxonomy): domain Bacteria; phylum Bacteroidota; class Bacteroidia; order Sphingobacteriales; family Sphingobacteriaceae; genus Pedobacter. The sequence goes on from JACMPF010000193.1 coordinate 753, forward strand.
CACCAGAATCGATAAGATAAATTCGTCCCTGACCTTTTTTCACTGAAGGATAATCCTTGGATACTATATTGGTACCCATTTCTGCAAGCATTCCAGCTAGCTCCACGCCAGTTGGACCGCCACCAGCGATCACTACATTTCCGAGGCGTTCCTGATCGCGAATATTTGTTGTCCGCACAGCCTCTTCCAGACGCAGCAAAACATGGTTCCTCATGTGCAATGCATCGTCAATAGTTTTCATAGGTAGCGCCTTCTCTTTGACGTTTTCCATGCCAAAATAATTGGTCTCTGTTCCCATGGCTAGTACCAGGTAGTCATATGCTAATGATCCGTTCTCTGTGTCGATCATATTATTGGCAGGATCAACGTTGGTCAGCCCGCCCATATAAAAGGTTAGGTTTTCTTTTCCCTGAAACATTCTTCTGAAAGGGTAACTGATATTTGACGCTTCTATAAATGCTGTAGAAACCTGATAAAGCAGGGGAGGGAAGAAGTGATAGTTGTTTTTATCAACTAGTGTTACTTCATATTCATTATGATTAGCTAGTTTTTTGGCCAAATTCAAACCCGCAAAACCACCGCCGACGATCACTATTTTCTTAGTAGGAGACATCTTCGTGTAGTAAAATTCCTTCTCTGATTGAATTCATTAACGGCAAGTCGATCTCACAATTGATTGTTTCACAATGTTGATGGTCTTTATCATCTAGTTGCAAAGTACCGACAAGAACATCCCCTTTGAGTATATCATATCTGTTATCTCCTAAGGAATGTATGTCAAAAAAATAACCCTGATCATCTTTTGCTACTTCTATTCTAAATTGTTCCATAATATGTTGTGTTTGTTAGTTAAATCAACAAAAATTTTCCTTGAATGTTTAAGCTAAGACTTCCGATATGCATATCTTTATGATATGAAAGCCATTGTCTTAACGCTATTTGTTTTATTCAATCTTCCAATATCAGCTCAGAAAGTTTATGCTCCGAAGAGAATTAAGATGAGTCAGGGCTTTGGCGTAAATGCTTTTGAATGGGATTTCGAAGACGCTAAAAATTCTATTGTTATTGATAAACATCTATTGTCTGCGATGAAGTCGTTTACGGCAATAAGACATTATATGGATTGGGAAAAATTGGAGACAATTGAAGGAAGCTACACTTTTAATCCAACAGGTAGTGGCGGTTGGAACTATGATGCACTTTATGAAAGCTGTAAAAATGAAGGTATAGAAGTACTGGCATGCCTGAAGACAATTCCAAGTTGGATGCAGGCTACCTGGCCTAAAGATCTAAGGGATGCCGAAAATGTTCCTGTGAAGTACGGTAAAAGTTTTTCCGATCCTAATTCCTACATCGAACAGGCAAAGGTGGCCTTTCAATTTGCTGCCCGTTATGGAAGCAATAAAAAGGTTAATACAAGCCTGTTAAGCGTCAATTCAAAACCAAGATGGATAAACGACTCTGTAAATGAAGTTAAAGTCGGTCTCAGCCTCATAAAGTATATAGAGTGCGATAATGAACGCGATAAGTGGTGGAAGGGGCCCAAAGCATTCAGTTCAGGAAAGGACTTTGCTGCAAATCTCTCAGCTTTTTACGATGGAAACCTGAATACAATGGGTGCTGAAGTTGGAGTAAAGAATGCGGATCCAAATATTCAAGTAGTAATGGGAGGCATAGCAAAACCCGACGTTAATTATCTGAAAGAGATGATTGAATGGTGTCGCAAAAATCGTGGTTATCATAAAGACGGCTCAATAAATCTCTGCTGGGACGTCATCAACTACCATTATTACACAGGGGATGATAGTTCGCCAACTGGTGGAGAATACGGGAGAGGTAAAGCACCAGAACTATCAAATGCACAGCGAATCGCTAAAGAGTTTGTTGCTGTTTCTCGGCAATATGCACAGAATATTCCTGTATGGATCTCTGAGACAGGTTATGACGTTAACCAGGGAAGCCCTCTAAAAGCAATTCCAATTGGAAACAAATCTGCAGAACTTACCCAAGCTGATTGGATACTTAGAACGATACTTCTTCATTTAAGAAATGGTGTAGATAGGGTATTTCTTTATCAAACATATGATGCAAATGCCGATTTGGTTGGTAAGTTCTCGTCATCAGGATTGTTAAATGCTAACACGACCAGAAAGCCTGCTGCCGACTATCTTGTGCAGGTGAATAAATTAATGGGAAACTATGAATTTGATAAAGTCATAACCAATAGTTCTTCTCCGGTTATCGTTGAAAATTACAAACAAGGCGCTAAGAAAATATATATTTTAACAAAGCCCACAGAAAATGGCAGCGAAATCTCTTATACCATTTCTTTACCCGGACTGAAGCGTGCAATGATCTGCATTCCCCGCTCTGGTTCCGATGTCATGAGCAGTAAAACCGTCTCCTTAACACAAGGAAAGCTAACGGTCACCGTATCAGAGACGCCAACTTTTATTTTGCCAATAAAATAAAAGTTGTAAATTGCTATCAACCAAACAAACCAATATGAAGTCTTATTGTCCGATCTCTAAAATGACTGACATTTACCACGCAAATATTTAAATGAATAAAGCTTATATCGTCATTTCTGGCCTTTTTTTATGTTTAGGCTGTAAATCTCCAAATGCTAACGATGTGACGTTGCAAACAGAAAAGCCCTTGTTTCAACTGCTAGATTCAACAAAAACCAATATATATTTCAGCAACCGAATTACTGAAAGCTTTGATCATAACGTATTCAACTACCCCGCATACTATAACGGAAGTGGAGTAGCGGTTGGAGATCTTAATGGAGACGGACAGGATGAGGTCTATCTTTCAGGAAACATGACGGATAGTAAGTTGTATTTCAATCAGGGGGAAATGCATTTCGTTGATATCACAGAGATTTCTGGAACCGCTGGACGGCGGGGTGGCTGGAGAAATGGTGTGAATATGGTAGACGTTAACGGAGACGGAAAGCTTGATATCTATATATGCTATTCCGGTAATTTTGACCCTGAACTCAGGAGAAACCAACTTTTTATAAACCAAGGGCCAAATCCGGAAGGGATCCCGACTTTTAAGGATGAGGCAGCTGCTTATGGGCTTGATGATCCAGCATATAGCACACAATCTTATTTCTTTGATTTTGATCGTGATGGAGACCTGGATCTGCTACTGGTTAATGAAAATCCAAAGGTCTTAACAAATTTGGATGACATCACTATCAAAGAACTCCGTAGCAAGCCAGATCCAATGGCAGGTTCGAAATTTTTCAGAAACGACAAAGGACACTTTGTAGACATTACCTTAAAAGCAGGCATCAAAAACTCAGCTTTATCTTACGGTCTGGCCGCAGCAATATCAGACATCAACAACGATGGTTGGCCTGATATATATTTATCCAATGATTATTCCATTCAGGATTACCTTTATATAAATAATAAGAACGGAACTTTCACAGAACAGCTGCCAAAATATGTTGAACATATTTCTATGAATTCCATGGGAAGTAATATATCAGACATCAATAATGACGGTTTGCCTGATATATACACACTTGATATGCTTCCTGAAAACAATAAGAGGCAGAAACTTTTACAGGGTTTTGATAACTACGAGTTTTTTGAGCTAAATCTTCGAAATGGCCTTTATTATCAGTATATGCGAAACATGCTTCATATTAACAATGGAAATGGGAGCTTCAGTGAAGTGGGGCAGCTATCCGGCATCTCGAATACAGATTGGAGCTGGGCGCCGCTTTTTGCTGATTTCGACAATGATGGATGGAAAGATCTTTTTGTGACAAATGGCTATTTACATGATTTTACGAACATGGATGTGGTAAAATACAATGAGAATTATTTTAAAAATATAGGTGGAGAGGTCGAGCCAAAGCATATTATGGAAATGCTTAGTAAACTACCATCATCAGAGGTCAAAAACTATATCTATAAAAATAACGGCGATTTAACGTTTACAAACAAAGTAGTAAGTTGGGGATTTGACATAAGCTCGAATAGTAGTGGAGCGGCATATTCAGATCTTGATAACGATGGTGACCTTGACTTAATAGTTAATAACTTGAATAAGCCTGCTTTTATCTACCAAAATCAAAGTGACTCAACTAAACACTATCTCAAGGTAAAGTTAAAAGGACTTAAAGGCAACACTGACGGTCTTGGGGCTAAAGTCACTGTCTACTATAGAAACAGCCTTCAGCTTGTCGACCAAATGCCTGCAAAAGGCTATCTTTCCAGTGTTTCCTCCATGCTGCATTTCGGTCTTGGTAAAGAAAAGGCTGTTGATTCAGTCAGGGTTGTTTGGGTTACAGGAAAACAGCAAATTATTAAAAAGGTACAAGCAGATCTAACATTGTATGTAAATGAAGCAGAGGCCACGGGAACATATCAAATACCAAAGTCCCCTGTGCCGTTATTCAAAAGCATCAATTCGCCAATAGCCAGTGCTCAAAAACACAATACTATTAATGATTTTAAAAGACAGACTCTACTCGTAAACGCGTTATCATTCTCAGGTCCGTGCATGGCAAAAGCTGATATAAATGGGGATGGATTGGAAGATGTTTTTGTTGGCGGAGACGTAAATACTGCAGGTACTATTTTTATTCAGCAAAAAAATGGTCAGTTTAAAAGCAGTACCGTCGGTTTTGAGGCTGACAGGGCAAGTGGGGATGCGGACGCAGTTTTCTTCGATGCAAATCATGATGGTTTTTTAGACCTATATGTGGCAAGTGGAGGTTACAATAACTTTGCTGTTAATGATGCCTTGCTTCAGGACAGACTTTATCTCAACGATGGGAAAGGTAAATTTACTAAAAGCATCAATGCACTCCCACAGATGCGATCTAGCAAAAGCTGCGCCCGTGTTGGAGATTTCAATGGAGACGGCTACCCTGATGTTTTTGTGGGTGGAAGAGTGATACCATCAAGATATCCTGAAGCACCTGAGAGCTACTTGCTAATAAATGACGGTAAAGGTAATTTTAAAGACCAATTGGGAACCATAGCGCCAAACATTAAGTCAATAGGCATGATAACGGATGCAGCCTGGATTGACCTTAATGGAGATAAAAAACAGGACCTGGTAATCATAGGAGAATGGATGCCTATCAAAGTATTTATAAATAGCAATGCTAAGCTCCAGGATAAAACCACAAAATATTTTGATAAAGAATACGCTGGTTTCTGGAATCGATTAAAAGTAGAGGATATGAACGAAGATGGAAAGCCGGATTTAATTCTAGGGAATCTTGGTCTAAACAGTCAGTGTAAAGTTACCGATAAAGAGCCTGCGGAAATGATTTACAAGGACTTCGATGACAATGGAGCCGTAGATCCAATCATGTGCTTCTATATTATGGGGAAAAGTTATCCATACATTACGCGTGATGAGCTATTGGACCAAATGAGTATTATGCGTCCAAGGTTCCCTGATTACACCAGCTATGGCAATGCAGAACTGAAGGACATATTCACAGTCGAAGAGCTAAAAGGCGCAAAAACTTTAAAAGCAAATTATCTGAAGACTGCCTATTTCGAAAGCGGAAATGACGGTAAGTTTCACGAGAAGCCGCTTCCAATACAGGCTCAATTTTCGCCAGTATTCACCATAACACCCGGAGACTTTGACAGAGACGGCCATAAGGATTTGATACTTTGCGGTAACATTAATCAGTCGAGATTGAGATTCGGTAAATACGATGCGAACCATGGTATCTTTTTAAAGGGTAATGGCAAGGGCGGATTTACTTATGTTACGCAGCGATTGTCAGGACTTAACATTCGTGGCGATGTAAGAAGCGTTATAACATTGAACAACACCGTGTTCTTCGGCCTCAATCAGGATAAGCTAAGAGCATTTAAATATTAATAGATTTCTTTATAAAACCAAAAAAGCCAATAACAAACAGTATGAAAATAATATTTACTTTATTAATTGTCGTTCTAACTTCAGTGAACATTTACGCTCAAGGTTGTGTTGCGATTAGAAGCACCGGAGGTATGTGTAGCCTTACCAGCCATCCAGACAGCGCGGAAATGTCTGAAGGAAGTTGGGTATTCAACATGAATACTCGTTATTTTATGTCCAACAAGCATTATAAGGGGGATGTATATCAAAAGGAGCGCCTAGAAAAGAAAACAGAAGTTATCAATCATCAGTTTGCCTTTGATCTAGCCCTCACTAGAGTCTTCAATAACCGCTGGTCTGCGATGATTGACATTCCAATTATTTCCAATGCCAGATCATCTTTGTATGAGCATGGTTTTAAAGAAAGACATAGCATGCACTCTTTCGGTCTTGGCGATGTTAGATTAGCTGTTTACCGATGGTTGATTGATCCAGCTAGAAGCCAAAACTTCAATGTTCAGCTCGGATTAGGACTGAAACTTCCAACTGGTGATTATAAGTACACCGACTTCTGGCAAAATGTTGGTCCGAATGGAGCTCCTGAACTGCGTTCAGTCGATCAATCTATCCAGCTTGGAGATGGTGGCACGGGATTAACCGCTGAACTGAATACATATTTTAACCCTGTACATAATGTTGGCCTATATGGTAATTTTTACTATTTAAGTAATCCACGTGAGCAGAACGGAGTCAGGTCATATAGAGAGCTTATTTCGGCCTCATTAATTGAGGATTATTACATGAGTGTTCCTGATCAGTATATGGCAAGAATAGGTGCTAATTACGCTGCTTCTAATACAGTAATTGGTTCGGTCGGGGCTAGAATCGAAGGAATACCAGTTTATGATATCATAGGTGGTAGTGGGGATTTTCGTAGACCTGGATACGTGGTGTCAGTTGAACCTGGATTAAACTACCAGGCCAACAAAGTAAACTTGTATGTAAGTGTACCCGTTGCATTATATAGAAACAGAACTCAGAGCGTCACAGACAAATTAAGATCAGGAAAGACAGGAGTATTTGCACAAGGCGATGCAGCATTTGCTGACTACTCGATTAACTTCGGTATCTCTTTTAGATTATAATTTAGCTAAATTAGATGCTCATTCCAATTTATGAGGCATTTAATCCTACCTATCTTATTTTTTGCAGTGCTTATCCAAGTTGATGCACAACAAACACAAAAACCAGTCCTCCATGGGAAAAACTGGATGGCTATTACAGGTAAACCACTTGCGGCAACTGCCGGATCAATGGTTTTTCAGCAAGGAGGCAATGCTGTTGACGCGGCTTGTGCAATGTTAGCCGCCACCTGCACCATGTGGGACACACTGAGTTGGGGTGGAGAAACGCAAGTTTTAATTTATAACCCGAAGACTAAAAAAGTAACAGCCATCAATGCAATGGGGTTCGCTCCAACTGGCGCCACTGTTAAGTTTTTTAAAGACAAGGGCTACAACTTCCCACCTGAGTATGGCCCACTTGCCGCTACAACACCAGGAACACCAGGTGGATTGATCTACATGTTGGTTAATTACGGCACGATGAGTTTGGAAAAAGTTCTTGCCCCAGCGATGGAAATGGCTGCTGGATATCCGATAGAAGCCCAATCGGCTAATACAATGGAAAGACAGAAGTCACTTATCAAACAATGGCCATATAGCAAAAATGTTTTTCTAACCCATTTAGGAGAAAAGCGCGAGGCGCCGGAAGCAGGGGAGTTGTTTGTGCAAAAGGACCTCTTAAACACCTTAAGCAAGATGGTGGACGCGGAGAGGAAGGCATTAAAGCAGGGTAAATCACGTAAGGACGCATTGATGGCTGCTTATGACCGGTTTTATAAAGGGGATATTGCCGAAGAATTTGTGAGAGGATGTCAGGAACAAGGTGGACTGATTAC